>JAAYBR010000017.1 GCA_012730045.1 Candidatus Hydrogenedentota bacterium
CTCAACCACCGGCTAATGTCCTGCATCCCTCCGGGATGCCCAAGACTTTCGCTTTCGGCCATTTCCACGTTTGGCAGAGAAAAACCGGCGGCTTGGAGCGCGGAAGAATACGTCCACTTCATTAGCAACGAAGTGAAGCAATCGCTTGCCCGCCACTGCTCCGGCCTGCGCGCATCTTGTCTGGCGATCAGAGTTCCCGCGGGGCGTTTGCCTGGGTTTGCCCGGGAAGGTACACTTGACTGGAATCTCCCCCGGCCGGCCGGGGGACAACCCCACGGCGGAGTTTGGGACGGCACATGGACATCCAACGTTTTGGCAAGAGGGGGCGGGGCCTTTTGGGGACGGCCGGGCTGCTGGCACTGCTCGTAGCAGCCGGCTGCGCGACGACGGCGGACGACCGTGGCGCGGGAGAACCGCCGGCCTGCGGAACATCGGCCGCGTCCGACAGCGAGGGGTTCATCCCGCTCTTCAACGGGAAGGACTTCACCGGGTGGGAGAGCCCGGACATGAGTTACTGGACCATTGAGGACGGCGCGATCACGGGCCGCATCACGAAGGAGCACCCCTGCACGGTCAACCAGTACCTCGTGTGGGAGGGCGGCGCGATGGCCGACTTCGAGCTGACGATGAACTACCGGATGGGAGGGGACGCCGCGTCCAACGGCGGCTTCCAGTTCCGGAGCAGGCTCCTGCCGGACCACGACATCGCCGGGTACCAGATGGACAACAACCTGAAGACGGACTGGCTGGTGCGGCTCTATGACGAGTGGGGGCGCCACGACCTCGCCCTGCGCGGGGAGAGGACGGTCTTCGGTCCCGACGGCGCCAAGACCGTGACGCCCATCCCCGAGGCGCAGGGCCCGGCCCCCTTCCGGCTCGAGGACTGGCACGCGTACCGCCTCGTCTGCCGCGGCACGCACATCACGCTCTACGTCAACGGGCAGCTCATGGCCGAGGTGGAGGACAACGACCCCGCCCAGCTCGACCGCTCGGGCATCCTGGGCCTCCAGCTCCACAGCGGCGAGCCCGTGACGGTCCAGTTCAAGGACATCCTCTACAAGCCCCTGCCGCCGGAGAAGTGAGACGCGCGCGCCATGAACGATAGTCCCCCCGAAATCACGCCGGGACGGGCGCTGTCCGGGCTGAAGTTCTTCCTGCTGGTGCTGCTGGTGGGGGCGGGGTGGTTTGTTCTCCGGGGGACGCCGGTGGGGGACGCGGTGCGGGATTATGAGTGGGTGCGGCTGCGGATGGTGGAGAGCGGGGCGTGGGGCGGGTGGCTGTTTGCGGCGGGGGGGGCCGTGCTGACGATGGCGGGGCTCCCGCGCATGGCGCTGGCCTTTGCGGGGGGCGTGGTGTTCGGGGCGGTGTGGGGGACGGTCTGGTCGCTGCTGGGCGCGCTGCTGGGGGCGGGGGCGCTGTTCCATCTGGCGCGGTTTCTGGGGCGGGACTTCGTGCTGCCGCGCCTGCCGGTGCGGATCCGCCGCTATGACACGCTGCTGCGGGAGAACACGTTTCTGGTGATCCTCTCGATCCGGTTCTTCCCGCTGGGGCACAACACGCTGACGAACCTGCTCGCGGGGGTGAGCACGGCGCGCGCGCTGCCCTTTTTCACCGCGACGCTGGCGGGCTACCTGCCGACGACGGTGGTCTTCGCCCTGATGGGCGCGGGGCTCCAGAAGGCGTCCCTCGTGCAGACGGCGGCGGGCGCGGGCCTGTTCCTGGTGTCCGTGGGGATCATGGCGCTGGCGGCGCGGCGCATCCGCGCGCGGGCGGGCGGAGAGGGGGATGACTGAAGCTGCTTCGGGGGAGAGGCGGTGTTTTCAGGAGGATGCCGGGACTGGTCGGTGAGGTGGCACGGGCTTCCAGCCCGTGTTTCTTGGGCCGCATCCATGAACCCACCACGGGCTGGAAGCCCGTGCCACCTCCTGGCGTGTCTCCGGCGTCTTTTTTCAGATACGACGTCTCACCCCTGAAATGCCTGGAAACGGTGCCCGTCGCCTATTCGGCGGCGGGCTGGGCGAGGGCGTTGAGGAGGCGGCGGGAGGCGGCGACGATCTGCTCGCCCGCGCCGGGGGCGAGGAAGCTGCTGCGCGCGGTGCGGGTCTCGTAGCCGCCCTGGAGGTAGGCCTCGGCGGGGGCGCAGTAGCCCGCGTAGCCGTTGGTCAGCTCGGAGACCATGACGGGGCGCCAGGGTTGGTCCTCCTTGATGGCGAGGCCGAGGGCGCAGAAGTATTCCGTGGGGTTGGTGACGATGGCGGCGGGGCCAACGCGCAGGCCCATGACCTCCACCGGCACCGTCGGCGAGGCGTCCTTCATGGCGCGGACAAGGGCGGCCTCCTTCAGGTACAGATCGTCCACCCCGGAGCCGAGCCCCGTGGCGGGGGCCTCGCGGGCGACGAGGGCCTCGTCGCTCTCTCCCAGGTCGCGGATGGGCAGGTCAAGACGCTCGGTGAGGACGGCGACGGGGGCTTCGGGGGTGAACTCGGCCCCGGCAACCAGCTTTACCACCTCGCCCGCAACGGCGAGGCCGATCTGGCGGGCGCGGTTTTCGCCCCATTCGGGCGTGCGGGGGGAGCGGTTGTCCACCTGGGTGACGTCGCCGCAGGCGCCGTTGAGGAAGACCACGCCGATGTCGCGGCCGAAGGCGCCGCGGACGCCCTGGCGCAGGAAGAACGGCCAGTCGGCGGAGAACTTGCTGCCGCCCATGACGGTGCCGTGCATGGTGTGGTTGACCACGCAGCCGAGGAGCTCGCCGTCCAGGGTCTCGGCGGCGAGCACGCCGACCGCCGGGTCCACGGGCCCGGCGGGCCGGTCAATGTCGGGGTTCATCTTGCCGGGGTGGGTGCGCAGGGATCCGTCGCGCATGAAGAAGCGGCGGTTGAACCCCGTGCCGCGGGCCTCGCCGGAGAGGGCGGCGAGGCGGGCGTCCACCTTGGCGGCGTGGGCGGCGGCCACGGCCTCCGCGACGCGCTCCGCGACCAGGCGCGAGTATTCCGGGTCGCGCGAGGAGGCGAAGCAGTCCACGATGGGGCCGCCGCAGTGGGTGTGGCTGGCGGCGACGAGGATGTGGGCGGCGGGGATGCCGCACTTCTCCTCGGCGAGCCGGCGGGCCTCGGCGATGGTGTCGTCGGGGATCATGAGGAGGTCCACGCCGACCACGGCGGCGGTGACGCCGCCGGACGAGAAGACGGCGGCCTCGGCGAAGAGGGGGTCGCGCACGCCGTCGGCGGGGTTGATGGCCATGCCGCCGGGGATCTCGGCGCCGACGGCGGGGGTGATGTCGGTGCGGGCGAAGCCCGCCTGAAAGGCGTCGGCGGCGCAGAGGGGGGCGGCGGCGAGCAGCGCCGCCAGGACGAGAAGGGGTTTTGCAGAGGCGTGCATGGTCTGGGTCTCCTGTTTACGGGTGCCATGATACCACGCGGGCTGCCGAGGGGAGGAATGGACGATATGGACCTCATGGACAGTATGGACGGGGTGCGTCTCGCGCGCGGAAAAAAACGCCGCGGAAGCGGTCCGGCGGGTTTGCCGGTCCGTTTCCGCGGAGGAGTTTCGGGGAGGAGGGCCTCAGGCGCCGAGGGCGGCGTCAATGGCTTTGGCGATTTCGGCGCGCGGCGTGACGCCCTGAAGCCGGGCAACCTCGGCGCCGTCTTTGAGGACGACAAGGGTGGGGATCACGTTCACGCTGAAGCGGATGGCGATGTCCTGGCTGTCGTCCACGTTCACCTTGGCGATGAGGGCCTTGCCCGCGTAGGCCGCGGCGAGGTCGTCAATGGTGGGGGTGAGCATGCGGCAGGGTCCGCACCATTCCGCCCAG
The DNA here is from genome assembly GCA_012730045.1 of Candidatus Hydrogenedentota bacterium. NCBI lineage: Bacteria > Pseudomonadati > Candidatus Hydrogenedentota > Candidatus Hydrogenedentota bacterium. Next base: position 3,815 of record JAAYBR010000017.1, read on the forward strand.
AAATCCACCAGCGTGACGCCGCTGGCCGTTTTTTCGCCGAAGTCCGCCGAGGTGAGAGATGCCGCGTTGCTCATGAGTATTCTCCTGTGCTTTGATGCCGGAAGGCGCCCGCGCAGACTGCGCGCGGCGCCGTTTCGATCCTTCTTCCGGACCCTTGACCCGGTTGTCCTTCAAAACACGCCCCGCGGCGTCCGGTATTCCCCCGCCTATATCCGGCTGCGGCCGAGCTGGGTGAAGGCGATGCGCAGCTCGTCGCAGTCGAGGAAGCGGTTCTCGGGGCGCTTCTGGAGCATCTTCATGACGATGTCTCCGACGGCGGTCGGGCATTTCGGGTTGACCAGGCTGGGGTGGTCCGGGGTGACGTTCAGATGGCACTGGTAGAGCCGGCCCAGGTTGTCCACGGGGAAGGGGACACGCTCGGCGAACATCATGTAGAAGGTGATGCCCATGGAGTACTGGTCGCCGGCGGCGGCAACCTTCTCCTTGCGGATGAACTCGGGGGCGACGAACATGGGGGTGATCTGCTCGCCGACGTTGCGGTCCATGAGCTCGAGGAGGAAACTGCTCCCGTAGAGGGAGAAGTCGGCGATCTTGACCTGGCCCGTGCGGGTGAACAGGACGTTGGCGGGCTTGAAGTCGTGGTGGATGCAGCCCTTGTCGTGGAGGTACTGCATGCCCTCGCAGATCTGGATGCAGACAGCGACCCGCTCCTGGAGGTTCCAGGGGCGGTTGAGGATGTACCACTTGAGGTTGGGGCCGTCCACGTACTCCATGATCATGCAGCGGCCCTCGTCGCCGTCGAGGAACTCATGGATCTGCACGACCCGGGGGTGCTTGTATTTCTTGAACTTGGTGACGCTCTTGGCGAGGTCGCGGACGTGGAGGCGGTTGCGGAAGAAGTTCTCGTGGAAAATCTTCACGGCGACGGCCTCGCCCCGCTTGGTGTCTATGCCGAGATAGACCTTTCCCGTGCCGCCCTCGCCCAGCACCCGCTCCAGCTTGTACTGGTAAATCTTCGGGATGTCCGGTATGAATTGCTCGTCCATCTTGCCCCGGCACCTTCCGCCAACCGTCCGGTCAACTACTCTTCCGTGCTGTCCTTCGCCGTCTTGCGGGTCCGCCGCTTCAGATTCACCTCGGGCGCGTCCTCCCACATCTGGTCGAGGTCGTAAAACGTCCGCGCGCTCTCCCTGAACACATGGAAGAGGACGTCGCCGCAGTCCACAATCATCCATCCGCAGTGGTGGTCGCCCTCGGTGCGCAGGACGGGGCTGCCGCCCTCGCGCATCGTCTGGCGCGCCGCGTCGGCCACGGCCCGCATCTGGGGCTCGCTGCCCGCGGAGCACAGGACGAACACGTCGGCCATGAGGGTCAGGCCGCGCACATCGAAGGCCCGGATGTTTTTGGCCTTCTTCGACTCCGCGATCCCGGCAATGGCGAGCGTCTTCTCGCGCAGCGCCTTGGTCAGGGGTTTCTTTCTTGTCTTCTCGGCCATGATTCTCCTTGCGGCTCCATTCTACCGCGAAAGCTCCTCCCGGAGCACGTCATTCAGCATCTGCGGGTTTGCCTTGCCCCGGGTGGCGCGCATGGCCTGCCCGACGAGGAAGGCGAGCACCTTCTCCTTGCCGGCCCGGTACTGCTCCACCTGGGCGGGATTCTCGGCGATCACCCGCCGCACCGCCTCCAGAAGTTCGCCGGCGTCGCTGATCTGGCTGAGGCCCTTTTCGCGCACAATGTCCGCCGGGGCCCTGCCCGTGGCGAACATCTCGGCCAGGACCTCCTTGGCGATCTTGCCGCTGATGGCGCCCGACTCGATCATCCCGAGCATCCCGGCGAGGGCTCCGGGGCCCGCGGCGCAGTCGGCGATCTCCTTCTTTGTATCCGAAAGGAGGGCCTGGAGTTCCACGGAAATCCAGTTGGCCGCCTTTTTGGGGTCGGCGCCCGCGGCCACGGCGGCCTCATAGTAGTCCGCCGTGTCCCGCGACTGGGTCAGCACGCCGGCGTCGTAGGCGGACAGGGCGTACTGCGCGGCGAAGCGCGCGCGGCGCGCGGCGGGCAGCTCGGGCAGGGTCTCGCGGATGCGGCTTTCCCACGCCTGGTCCACCGAGACGGGCACCAGGTCGGGCTCGGGGAAGTAGCGGTAGTCGTGGGCCGACTCCTTGAGGCGCTGGGAGAAGGTGACGCCCCGGTCGGCGTCCCAGCCGCGGGTCTCCTGGACGACGGCGCCGCCGGCCTCGATCACGGCGATCTGCCGGGCGATCTCGAAGTCAATGGCCTTCTGGACGCCGCTGAAGGAGGCCACGTTCTTGACCTCGGTCTTGGTGCCGAAGGCCTCCTGCCCAACGGGCCGCACGCTGATGTTGGCCTCGGCGCGCAGGGAGCCCTCCTCCATGTTGCAGTCGCTCACGCGCAGGTACTGGAGAATCTGCTTGAGCTCCGTGAGGTAGGCGTGGGCCTCGCGCGCGCCGCGGAGGTCCGGCTCCGTCACGATCTCCAGCAGCGGCAGGCCGCAGCGGTTGAAGTCCACGCCGCTCTGCCCGCCCGCGATGGTGTGCGTGTTGCGGGCCGTGTCCTCCTCCATGTGCGCGCGCGTGATGCCGATGCGGCGCACCGCGCCGTCCACCTCGACGTCGAGCCAGCCGCCGTGGCACAGGGGCAGGTCGTACTGGCTGATCTGGTAGTTTTTGGCGAGGTCGGGGTAGAAGTAGTTCTTCCGGTCCATTTTGGACCAGCGGGAGATGGCGCAGTTCAGGGCGAGGCCGACGGCGACGGACTTGTTCACCATGTCCACGTTGAGGACGGGGAGGGTGCCGGGCATGCCGAGGCAGACGGGGCACACGTTGGTGTTGGGCGGCGCGTGGAAGTCGGTGCTGCAGGGGCAGAACACCTTGGACCGGCTGTTGATCTCCACATGGACTTCCATGCCGATGACTGCTTCGTAGTGCATGCTCATATCCTCAGGCGACGGGGGGCTCGCCCAGGCGGACGCCGCTCTTTTGCTCGTGACAGTGGGCCGCGCGGAGGAGGGCCGCCTCGTTGAAGGGGCGCGCCATCATCTGGAGACCCGCGGGAAGCCCCGAGGCCGTGAGGCCGCAGGGAATCGAGATGCCGGGCAGGGTGGCCAGGTTGGTCGAGATGGTGTAGATGTCCGCCAGGTACATCTCCAGCGGGTTGTCGGTCTTGGTGCCGAACTCGAAGCTGGGGATGGGGGAGGTGGGCCCGGCGATGACGTCGCACTTCTCGAAGGCCTCGTCGAAGTCGCGCTTGATGAGGCGGCGCACCTTCTGGGCCTTGAGGTAGTAGGCGTCGTAGTAGCCGCTGGAGAGCACGTAGGTGCCCAGCATGATGCGCCGCTTGACCTCGGGGCCGAAGCCCTCCGACTTGGTCAGAACGTACATCTCCTCCACGCTCTTCGCCGCCGGGTGGCGGAACCCGTAGCGGACACCGTCGAAGCGGGCCAGGTTGGCGCTGGCTTCGGCGGTGCAGATGATGTAATAGACGGCGATGGCGTAGTTGGCGTGGGGCAGCGAGACCGGGACGATCTCGGCGCCCTCGCGGCGGAACACGTCCACGGCGGCCTCGACCTTCTCGCGCATCTCGGCGTTCAGGGCGTCGGTGAAGTATTCCGCGGGCAGGCCGATCCGCAGGCCCTTGACGTCGCCGGTGAGCGCCGCGGTGAAGTCCTCGGCGGGCAGGTCGGCGGAGGTGGAGTCGAGGGGGTCGCGGCCGCAGATCACGTTGAGCGTGAGGGCGGCGTCCTCCACGGTGCGCGTGAGGGGGCCGATCTGGTCGAGGGACGAGGCGAAGGCGACGAGGCCGTAGCGGGACACGCGGCCGTAGGTGGGCTTGATGCCGACGCAGCCGCACATGGCCGCGGGCTGGCGGATGGAGCCGCCCGTGTCGCTGCCGAGGGAGATGGCGCACTCGCCCGAGCTGACGGCGGCGGCGGACCCGCCGCTGGAGCCGCCGGGCACGCATTTCAGGTTCCAGGGGTTGCGCGTCACCTTGATGGTGCTGCGCTCGGTGGAGGAGCCCATGGCGAACTCGTCCATGTTCACCTTGCCGAGGAAGACGGCGTCCGCGGCGGCCATGCGCTTCACGACGGTGCCGTCGTAGGGGCTGCGGAAGTCCTTGAGAATCTTCGACGCGCAGGAGGTGACGCCGGCGCGTGTGCACAGGAGCTCCTTGAGCCCCACGGGCACGCCCGCCAGCGGGCCGAGGGCGTCGCCTTTGCGGGCCTTCTCGTCCACGGCGGCGGCCTGCGCCAGCGCCTCGTCGCGCCAGACCTGGGTGAAGGCGTCAATGCGCGGGTCCACCTCGGCGATGCGGTTGAGGTGCCACTCCGTCATGGCCGTCGCGGAGACCGCGCCCGAGCGGACGGCGTCGCGGATCTCCCGCGCGGACTGGTAATGCCAGGGGGTGTTCATGCCGTGTCCCCCTCGAGGATGCGGGGCACCAGGAAATACTCGCCGTCGTGCACGGGGGCGTTCATGAGCGCCTCCTCGCGCGGGAGCGACGCGCCGGTCTCGTCCTGCCGGAACACGTTGGTCATCTCCATGGCGTGCATCATCGGCTCCACGGCGTCCGTGTCCAGCTCGTTAAGCTGGTCCATGTACGCCAGGATGTCGTCCATCTCCCGGACCAGCCGGTTCTTTTCGTCCTCCGTCAGGCGGAGCTGGGCCAGGCCGGCCACGTACTCCACGTCCTTCAGGGTGATTTTTCCCATGATTTTCAGGCCTCCGCAGGGGGGTTCAGGGAGACAAAAGAATAGCACACCCGGCCGCGCCCAGTCCAAGACCTGAACGCGCTGCAAAACGGAATAAACCGCGCCCGGCCCGGGGGGTGCCCGGGCCGGGCGGCTTGTGGCGTCCTCCTGCGGGAGGCCGTCGGTCAGAAGCTGAGGGAGGTGTTGAAGAACACCGTGTCGTACTCGTCGTCGCCGTCACCGGCCCAGGGGCTCAGGCCGTTGGCGAGGATGTTGTTGCCCTCAAGGCCGTCGTCGCCGAAGAAGTGGGCGTAGGTGAGGGCGAAGGAGAGGTCGTCGCTGTACTGGTAGGTGGCGCCGACGGCGGCCTCCCAGCCGAGCTGGCGGGAGGAGGGGCCGGCGCCGAAGAGTCCGCCGGTCTTGGGGGCCAGCTCGTCGGCCTCAAGGTGGGCGACCTGGAGGAACAGGCCGAGGGCCTCGGTCGGGGCGACCTCGACGCCGAGGGCGTACCAGCGGACATTGGACATGTCGGTGAAGGCGAGGATGGACGTGTAGTCCACGTCGGAGAAGAGGCGGTTGAACGGCAGGGTGCGGTCGTTGGACCAGAGGCTGTCGTCGGGGTCGCCGCCGTCGAGCCAGGCGGCGGAGGCGTAGACGCGGGGCGTCCAGGTCGTGTCGAAGGTGTAGCCGACGGAGGCCGTGGCGCCGGGGGTGTCGTAGTCCGTGTCGGCCTCGTCAAACCCGAAGGCGCCGGGAAGGCCGTCGGCCTCCCCGAGCTGCCAGGCGGCCTCGGCGGAGTAGTCGAAGGCGCCGAAGGCGCCCGCGGCGCGCAGGCCGAGGGTGTGCAGGTCCACCTCGAAGGCCGTGGCGGAGGCGTCGTCCCGGACGTACATCCAGTAGGCGTCAAAGACGTGGCCCTCAACGCCGGTGTAGCTGAAGTAGGCGATGTAGAGGTCCGTGTCGTCCTTGCCGAAGTCGCCCAGGCCCTCGGCGAGCTTGGCGGCGATGGCGTCCACGGAGAAGGTCTCCGCGCCGTAGGTCAGGCGCAGGGCGTCGAAGGACAGGCCGAACAGGGGGCTGGCCATGCTGTTGTTCCCGATGAGGAACTCGCCGCCGAGCATGATCTCCTGGCGGCCGGCCTTCAGCGTGAGCGGCGTGCCCCAGAGGTTTTTGGCCTCGATGTAGGCCTGGTAGAGGTCCGTGTCGCCGTTGCCCCGGCCGTCGGCGCCGGTGAGGTAGCTGGAGCGGAAGTCCTCGCCCCAGACGCTGTAGTTGTCAAACTCGATGAGGGCCGACACCTCGTCGGTGAAGTCGGCCTTCACATGCAGGCGGGTCCACTGGTCCATGTAGGCGGACGAGGGGAGGGAGTCGTAGTTGTAGTACCAGCCGCCGATGCTGATGCCGCCGCCGACCTCGACGTTCTGCAGTTCTGCGAACGCCCCGGTGGCGCACAGCGCCATCACTCCGACAACAATCGCGGTTCTCCTCACAAGGCCTGTCATGTTCTCTTCTCCTTCTTGGTTGGTGGGCATCATGCCGGTTTGTTTCCCCCCCCGGCCGGACGTCTATTCTGTGCGTCCGGCCGGGGGCGGCTCAACTTTTCACTTCAACTTTTTGGGGCCGCGGCGGTGGCCGGGGGGCCGGGCGGCGCGCTATCGCGCCAGTTCCGGCGTGGTCACGTCCTCGGGGTAGGCCTCAAGGCCCATCTCGCTCTTGTCGAGGCCGAGGTACTCCTCCTCCGGCGTGACGCGCAGGCCGAGGACGGCCTTCACAGCGGCCCAGAGGATCAGGGAGACGGTGAAGGCGCACGCGCCGACGGCGGCCACGCCGATCGCCTGGGTGGTGAGCTGCGCCGCGCCTCCGCCGTAGAAGAGGCCGGTCGTCGTGTTGAACAGGCCGACCGCCAGGGTGCCCCAGATGCCGTTGACCAGGTGGACGGACAGCGCGCCGACGGGGTCGTCCAGGCGCAGCTTGTCGAAGGTGAGCACCGCCTCGACCACGAGCACGCCCGCCACGAGGCCGATCACGATGCTGCCCGGGACCGACACCCCGTCGCAGCCCGCCGTCACCGCCACCAGGCCCGCGAGGCAGCCGTTGATGATCATGGAGAGGTCGGGGTTGCCCAGGCGGAACCAGGCGTAGGCCGTGGCGGCCGCCACGCCCGCCGCCGCCGCCATGGTCGTGGTCAGGGAGATGTGGGCGATGGCCTCGCCGTTCGCGGCCATCGTGCTGCCGGGGTTGAACCCGTACCATCCGAGCCAGAGGATGATGCCGCCGAGGGTGGCCAGGGCGATGTTGTGGCCGGGGATGGCCGAAGCCTTCGCGCCCTTGCGGTACTTGCCGAGCCGCGGCCCGAGCAGCAGGACGCCCGCCAGGGCCGCCCACCCGCCGACGCTGTGGACCGCCGTGGATCCGGCGAAGTCCTTGAAGGGGGTGGCCAGGGAGGCCAGCCAGCCGCCGCCCCAGATCCAGTGGCCGGTCACCGGGTAGATGACGGCGACCAGCAGGAAGGAGAAGAGGATGAACGACTGGAACTTGATGCGCTCGGCCACGGCGCCGGAGACGATGGTGGCCGCGGTTCCGGCGAAGACCAGCTGGAAGAAGAACTTGGCCTCCAGCGGGACGCCGGTCCAGCTGAGGGCGGAGTAGACGCCCGCGTAGGCGTCCCCCATGGCCGGGCTGTTGTCGGCGCCGGCAAGCAGGAAGCCCGTCATGCCGATGAAGGGGTTCCCGTTGCCGAACATGAGGCCAAATCCGAGAGCCCAGAAGGACAGGCAGGCGATGGCGAAGACAATGAAGTTCTTGGCCAGGATGTTGACCGTGTTCTTGCGCCGGCAGAAGCCGGACTCCACGAGGGCGAAGCCGGCGTTCATCCAGAAGACGAGGAAGCCCGTGAGCATGACCCAGACGGTGTCCAGGGCGACGGTCAGGGCGGCGGTGGGGTCCGCCGCCGCGGCGTCCTGGGCGAGCGCCGCGGAGGGCGCCAGTGCGGCAAACAGGGCCAGGGCGGCGAGTGCCGCGCCCGGTCCGCAAAAGCGTCTGATTGGGGTGGTCATGTTCATGATGTGGCTCCCGTACGTTCAGTTCAAAAGTCTGCGGAAAACGCCCAAATGGAAACACAGCGCCATGGGGACCGCTTGGTGCTCCTTGGGCAATTCCTGTGCCACTGTGCAGTCCTTGCACGCCAAACACTCACAACATACTGTGAAAAAACAGGTTGCGAGTCCTGTTGGGAGGAAGGGGCTGGCGGGGGGGCGACGGGCGGGCAATTCCGAAAGGTAAGAAGGGAGGGAGAAAAGGTACGGATCAGTAGGAATCGCGGCGTTGGACGGGCCGGGTCCGCGCGAAAGGGCGGGGGCGGCGGCGGTTCGCCCCTGTCCGCCCCCCAAAAGGGGATCCCCCGCAGGCGAGCCTGCGGGGGATCAAGAATGGAACGTCAAGCGAGATTAGAAGGCAATCTCGGTCTCAACGAACGCGTAGTCGAAGTCGGCGTCGTCAACGAAGTCGTCATCCGCGAAGAAGTGGTTGTAGCCGGCGCGGAAGGTGAGGTCCTCGCTGTAGTTGTAGGCGCCGCAAAGGCCCACTTCCCAGCCGATCTCGTCCCAGTTCTCGTCGCCGTCGAAATAGGTGCCCACAAGCTTCAGGGCAACGGCTTCGGTCGGCATGACCTGCACGCCAAGCGCGTAGACGAACACGTCCGTCAGGTTCGCGTTGACGTTGTCAAGGAACACGCTGTACTCCAGGTCGGAGAAGAGGCGGTTGAAGGCCAGGTCCTCATCGTCACCCTCGTACCACGCGAAGTTGGCGAACACGCGGGGCTGCCAACCGGCGTCGAAGGTGTAGCCGGCGCGGACGTCAACGCCGAAGGCGCTGATGTCGATGTCTTCACGGCCAAGGCCAAGGAAGCCGACGCGGCGGGTGAGGTCGGTGTCGCCGAACTGATACGCGGCGTTGGCGTCGAAGTCGAACGCGCCCAGGGTGCCAGCTCCGCGGAGGCCAACAGTGTGCAGGTCGATGTTCTCGCCGGTGACAACCTCATCGTCACGGATCCACATCCAGTACGCGTCCAGGACGACGTCCTCGATGCCGATGTAGGAGCCATACAGGCCGTACAGGTCAACGTCGTCCTTGCCCAGGTCGCCCAGACCCTCGGCCAGCTTCGCGGCAACGGCGTCAATCGCGACGGCGTCGTTGTTGTAGCTCAGGCGCAGGGCGTCATAGGACAGGCCGGTGAAGAACGCGCCGGTGTCGTTGTTGCCGAAGAGGAACTCATTGCCGAACACCAGCTCCTGGCGGCCGACGCGCATGCTGAGCGGCGTGCCCCACATGTTCTTCGCGTCAATGTACGCCTGGTACATGTCAACGTCGCCGGCCCCGCGGCCGTCAGCGCCCGTCAGGTACAGGGAGCGAAAATCCTCGCCCCACACATTGTAGTTGTCGAACTCGACGAACGCGCTGACTTCGTCGGTGAAGTCGGCCTTGACGTTCAGCAGGTTGCGCTGCTCAACGAAGGCGGTGCTGAAGTCGCTGTCGTCCATGTAGAACCAGTTGCCGCGGATGCGCAGCTTGCCGCCGATTTCCACGTTCTGGAGTTCGGCAACCGCCACGGAGCCCATGCTGACGAGCAGGGCCATGATAACCAAAGCTTTAAGCGTACGCATTGTACGTTTATCTCCTATTTTCAACCTTCGTTTCGCCCCCGCGCACGCGGGGGTCCAGAGACTGTATGGACAACATCACGTTGCTTGACCGGTCCACCGAGGTAATGCCTGACGGCGTGGTGTGTCATCCCTCCTTTCGCCTCGGGAGTGTGGACGGCCGTGATGGTGCGCTCACAACAAAATTCAACTGGTTAACGGCAATGAAACTCCCCCACACCCGTTGGTCAGAGGGGCGTTTCTTTCCGCTACGGCCTGTATTCTAGCACTCTTGCCGCCCCATGTCAAGCGTTTTCTGGTGGTTTTTTCCGGAAAAGATTCCCCCGGACACCATATATGGTGGGTGCCGGCCCGCCCCCTCCTGCCCTCCCCCGGCTTGGGTTCTGACCCTGAAGACAAGGCCGGCGGAACGCCGGCGCTACGGGACGGCATCGTCGCCCCTTTTCGTACCGCCGACGTTCCGCCGGCCTTGTCTTCGGGTGCGCCGCATCCCGGCCACCGGGGAGTTGCACCCCGGCCCCGGTTCTCCCTATTGTATGGGGAACCTTCACGCAACCGAGGACAGAACCATGACAGTCTTGCGCAGTTTCGGGGTGTTTTTCGCGGCGGCCGCGCTGGTGCTGGCCGGGTGTTCGGGCGGGGATCCGGCGGCGCCGTCCGCCCCCGCGCAGGCGGCCCCCGCCGCCAAGGCCGCGAAAGAGGGGCCGTTCAAGGTCGCTTTGGTGATGAAGTCCCTGGCGAACGAGTTCTTTCTGACCATGGAGAACGGCGCCCGGGCACACCAGCAGGCGCACGCCTCGGAGTATGAGCTGCTGGCCAACGGGATCAAGGACGAGCAGGACGTGGCCCGCCAGATTGACCTGGTGGAGCAGATGGTGGCGCAGGGGGTGGACGCCCTGGTGATCGCCCCGGCGGACTCGAAGGCGCTGGTGGGGGCGTGCAAGCGGGCGCTGGACGCGGGGGTGGTGGTGATTAACATAGACAACAAGTTTGACGCGGGGGTGCTGGGGGAGCGGGGCATTAAGATTCCCTTTGTGGGGCCGGACAACCGCAAGGGGGCGAAGCTGGCGGCGGACCATCTGGCCGCCGCGCTGCCGCAGGGCGCGCCCGTGGCGGTGCTGGAGGGCATCCCTAGCGCGTTCAACGGCATCCAGCGGAAGCTGGGCTTCGACGACAGCATCAAGGAGAAGGGCCTGGCGCTGGTGACCTCGCAGTCGGCGAGCTGGGAGATGGAGAAGGCGAACCAGGTGGCGGCGTCCATTCTGACGGAGCACCCGGAGATCCAGGCGCTGCTCTGCGCGAACGACAACATGGCCCTGGGCGCGGCGGCGGCGGTGCGCACGTCGGGCCGGGCGGGCCAGGTGAAGATCATCGGCTTCGACGGCATCACGGCGGTGCGCGACATGATCCGCGAGGGGCAGATCCTCTGCACGGTGGACCAGCACGCGGACAAGCTGGCGGAGTTCGGCATTGACTACGCCCTCCAGGTGCTGCGCGGCGAGGCGACCCCGGCGGACAAGGAGACGGCGGTGGACCTGGTGACGGCGGAAACGGTCGCGGCCCCATGACGGCGGCGGGCTTTCAGGGCGCGGGGTGGCGCCGCATGGCGGTGGACTACGCGGGCCTGCTGGCGGTGCTGGCGGGCCTGACGGCGGTCTTCGCGCTGACGGCGGACAATTTTCTCACCATGCAGACCTTCCGGATGATGGCCAACCAGATTCCCCCGGCCATCATCCTCGCGGCGGGCATGACCTATGTGCTGGTGATCGGCGGCATAGACCTCTCCGTGGGGTCGCTGCTGGCCCTGAGCGGCGCGGCGCTGGGCGTGGCCATGGTGCGGTGGGGCTGGCCGCTCTTTCCGGCCATGCTGTTGTGCCTGGGGGTGGGCGCGGCCTGCGGCCTGGCGAACGGGCTGGTCTCCTCCCTGTGGGCGCTGCCGTCGTTCATCGTGACCCTGGGCATGCTCGAGGCGGCCCGGGGCGGGGCCTATCTCGCCACCAACTCGCAGACCATGTACATCGGCGCGTCCATCGAGCGCGTGTCCGAGACCCATCTCCTCGGGTTCTCGGTGCCGTTCCTGGTCGCCCTGGGGGTGGTGGCGGCGGGCCAGGTCATGCTGCGCCACACCGTGTTCGGCCGCTACATGATGGCCATCGGGGCGAACGAGGAGGTGGTGCGCCTGTCCGGGGTGAACCCGCGCCCCATCAAGGTGGCGGTGTTCGTCCTGTGCGGATTCCACGCCGGGCTGGCGGCGGTCATCCAGTGCTCGCGCCTGGGCTCGGCGGACCCCAACGCCGGGGCCGGGGTGGAGCTGCAGGCCATCGCCGCCGCGGTTATCGGCGGCACGAGCCTCATGGGCGGGCGCGGCTCCGTGGTCCGCTCGTTCTTCGGCGTGCTCGTCATCTCCGTGCTGGCCGTGGGGCTGGCGCAGATCGGGGCGCAGGAGCCCACCAAGCGGCTGATCACCGGCCTCGTCATCGTGGCCGCCGTCATTTTCGACCTCTACCGCGAGAAACTGGGCCGCCGCGCCGCCTGAGCGCGCCGTCCCCGGAGGACATGCCATGCCCCTGCTGCTCCTGCTTGGAATGGGCCTTTTCGCCGCCGCCGAACTGCCCGAGGGCGCCGCGCCCGCGCCGCTCGCCCAGCCGGGATTTCCGGACCGGCTCCACGCCTACGTCTGGCTCAACTGGCAGCTCACCCCCGCCGCGCGGCTGGCGGAGGTCGTCGGCGCGACGGAGGAGCAGCTGAAGGAGGTGGCGCGGAGCATGGGCCTGCCGGAACAGCCGGCGCTCAGCCCGGAAATCGCCCGCCGCGCCTACATCACCACCCTCCGGCGCAACTGGCACCTGCTGCCCTACGACCAGCTGCTGAAGCTGCTCGGGTGGACGGCGGAGGAGCTGGAGTACACCCTGCGCGAGGACGACTTCCTGTTCATCAAGCTGGGGAACCTCAAGCCGAAGTGCGAGCCCCTGGCCTATGCCCCGCCGGACGACGCAACGCGCGCGCGGGCGGCGCGGATCAAGGCCGTCGTGGGGGAGTCCTTCCCCGACGGGCTGGGCGACCTGACGGGGGAGACGCTGTTCACCTTTGTGTCCCGGCTGTCGGCGCCGCCCTCGGCGGACGACCCGGCGCCCCCCGCGGGGCCGTCGCACTTCGAGCCCCGGTTCTCCTCGTCCTACTTCGCGCTTTACGGCGACCCGCTGCTCGCGCCGCTGGACGACTCGTTTCCCGACGGGTATCTGGAGCGGCTGGCGCGGAGCGGGGCCGACGGCGTGTGGCTGCAGGCGGTGCTGTACCGGCTGGCACCGTTTCCCTGGGATCCGGCGCGGAGCGACCGGTACGGGGAGCGCCTGAAGCAGCTCGGCGCGCTGGTGGAGCGGGCCAGGACCCACGGTCTCGGCGTCTATCTCTACCTGAACGAGCCGCGCACCATGCCGGAGTCCTTTTTCACGGAGCATCCCGAACTGCGCGGCGTGGAGGAGAACGGCTACGCGACCCTGTGCACCTCCGTGCCCGAGGTGCGGCAGTGGCTGCGCGACAGCGTGGCGACGGTCTGCCGCGCCGTGCCGGACCTCGCCGGGCTGTTCACCATTTCCGCGTCTGAAAACCTGACCACCTGCTGGTCGCACTTCGGCGGGGCCAAGTGCCCGCGCTGCGCCGGACGCGGCGGGGCGTCGGTCATCGCCGACCTGCATGCGGCCCTCCGCGAGGGCATGGACGACGCCGGGGTGAAGACGCGGCTCATCGCGTGGGACTGGGGCTGGCGCGACGAGTGGGTGAAGGACCTCGTGGCCGGGCTGCCGGAGGGCACGACGGTCCAGAGCGTCAGCGAGTGGGAGGTGCCCATCACGCGCGGCGGGGTCTCCAGCGCCATCGGCGAGTATTCCCTGTCCGCCATCGGGCCGGGCCCGCGCGCGCGGCGCAACTGGGCGGCGGCGCGGGAGGCGGGGCTGCCCGTGATGGCCAAGATCCAGGCCAATGTCACCTGGGAGCTGGGCTCTGTGCCGTTCATCCCTGTGGTGCGGTCCGTGGCGGAGCACGCGACCCGCCTGCGGGCCGAGGGCATTTCGGGGCTCATGCTCTGCTGGACCCTCGGCGGCTGCCCCTCGCCCAACCTCGACGTGCTCGCCGAGATCGGCCGCATGGAGACGCCGGACCCCGACGCGGCGGTGCGCGCCATGGCGGAGCGCCGCTACGGCGCGGCGGCGGCCCCCGAGGCCGTGCGCGCGTTCCAGGCCATGAGCGGCACCTTTTCGGAATACCCCTACAGCGGCGGGACGGTTTACGTCGCGCCGCAGCACATGGGCCCCGCCAACCCGCTGTGGGAGAAGCCCACCGGCTACGCCGCCACCATGGTGGGGTTCCCCTACGACGATCTGAACGGATGGCGGACCATCTACCCGCCCGAGGTCTTCGCCGACCAGTTCGAGAAGACCGCGAAGGGGTTCTTTGAGGCCGCCCGCATCATGCTTGATGTCCCGCCGGGAGACGACGTGCGCCAGGCCGCCCTGCTGCGGGAGGACGCCCGCATCGCCGAGGCCTGCGGGATCCACTTCCAGAGCGTGGCCCACCAGACCCGTTTTACCCTGGCGCGGAACCGCCTGGCGGAGGCCAAGACCGCAGCCGAGGCCGCGCCCCTGCTGGAGACCCTGGAAACGGCCATCCGCGGCGAGATGAACCTCGCCCTCCGGCTGTACGACATCCAGACCTGGGACTCCCGCGTCGGCTACGAGGCCACCAACCACTACTTCTACATCCCCTACGACCTGGTTGCGAAGGTGGTCAACTGCCGCGATCTGCTGGAACGGTGGCTGCCGGAGCTGAGGGGGAGGGTTTAGGGTCTAGGGTCTAGGGTCTAGGGTTTAGGGTCTAGGGTTTAGGGTTTAGGAAGAATCCGACGGATCGGTCGGATCGGTCCGATCGGTCGGATTTCCCCGACCCCACTCATCCACCCCAGCCCCCAGCCCCCAGCCCCCAGCCCCTAGCCCCTAGCCCCTAGCAGCCTGTGGCAAAAGGCGGGCTTGCGGTAGTGTTTGTTATTGACATATAGCTGTCGGTATGGTATGCTTCCCGTGAGGCCAACCGGGAGATGTCAGGCATGGCAATGGGACGCGCGCGC
>JAAYBR010000018.1 GCA_012730045.1 Candidatus Hydrogenedentota bacterium
CCGCGGACAGGAGGAATACGAACGGCAGTACCAGGAGCGGTTGCTCAAAAATCTCGCAAGACAAGCCACAAGAATGGGTTGCCAGCTCATTGTGGAAAACTCCGGAGAAGTACTTTCTTAGCAGCGTAGCGAAGCAATCTCGTTCTCGTAAACACCCCGGCAGACGCTGCAATCTCTTGTCGGAAAGCCGCCGGTCCGGAATCAGCGCACGAACACAGCCCCTTGCTTTGCGCGGCGGAACCTGCCAGAATCAGCGTCTGAACTCTGAACCCACGGGAGACCCGCCATGAAACTTCGCCGCCTGTTCCTCCCCGCCGCCGCCGTTCTTCTGCTTGCGGGGGCCGTGTCCGCCGGGGAGGTCGCGTTCAAGACGCACCGCGTCGGCACGTACCGGGGCGAGGCCTGCTGCGTGGCCGATTTCAACAACGACGGCAAGCCGGACATCGCGGCGCTGCCGTTCGTCTACCTCGCGCCGGACTTCAAACCGCTGGAAATCTGCACGGTCGAGGGCGAGGTGGACGACGAGGGCAAGGGCTACCGATGGGATTTCATCAATGCGGCCCTGGACGCGGACGGCGACGGCTGGACGGACATCGTCACCGCGTCGTGGTTCGGCAAGAAGTCGGAATGGCTGCGGAACCCCGGCCCGGCGGAGGGGCACTGGCCCCGCGCGCTGGTCGAGGAGAACGGCAACTTTGAGTGCGGCGAGACGTGGGACATTGACGGCGACGGGAAGGTGGACGAGGTGCTGCCGGAGGTGGCAACCACGGTCTGGTACGAGGCGAACCCCGTGAAGGGCGGCGAGCCCGCCGTGCTGCGGCATGTCATCTCGGAGAAGGCGATGGACTGGGGGGGCGGCTGCGGCGACGTGAACGGCGACGGGCGGCCGGACGTGCTGCGGCCCAACGCGTGGTTTGAGGCGCCCGCCGACCCGCGCGCCGGGGAATGGAAGGAGCATCCGCTGGCCCTCGGCGGGAAGGAGGAGGGGCAGGCGGGGCACACGGCGCAGATCCTGGTGTATGACGTGAACCGGGACGGCCTGCCGGACCTCATCTCCAGCATCGCCCACGACTACGGCATCTTCTGGTGGGAGCAGCGGAAGGAGGGCGACACCATTTCATGGAAGCGCCACCTCATTGACGACACGTGGTCGCAGGCGCACAGTTTCATGCTGGCGGACCTGGACCTCGACGGGGACCTCGACCTCGTGACCGGGAAGCGGTTCATGGCCCACAACGGCGGCGACCCGGGCGAGTTTGAGCCCCTGGGCGTCTACTGGTACGAGCTGGTCCCGGGGCCCGCGCCGGAATGGAAGAAGCACAACGTCTCCTTCAACGAGGGAATCGGCTCCGGGCTGAACCTGGTGACCGCGGACCTCGACGGCGACGGCGACAGCGACATCGTCGTGACGGGAAAATGGGGCGGCCCCGTCTGGTTCGAGAACACGCTGAAATAGAGCCCGCCCCGTTCGCTCAGGCGGTCTCCTCCCGCGTTTCGTGGCCAAGTTTCACGCCGGCCTCCTCGCCGGACTCGAAGTAGTTCTCCTTGGGCAGGTGTCGGAACCAGAGGAAGTACATGCCCGTCAGTCCCACACAAAACAGGACGAAGGAGACGGCGAAGCCTGACCAGGCCCCGATGACGGCCTGCATGGGCATGAGGAACATGTTCACCTGCCAGAGCAGGGCGAAGGGGACGCAGAGAATGTCGCGGCGGTGCTCCAGCTCCATGGCGGCGCGCTCGGCCGGGGGCAGCGCCCTGCGGAAGGGCCCCCACACCCCGAAGGGCCGCGTGATGCGGTAGAACCGGCCAACCGCCTTGACGTCCTCGGGCGGGGTCAGGTAGGTGCCGATGATGGACGCGGCCAGGCCCACGCAGCCCAGGAAGAGGAACTGGAGCCGCGGATCCATTCCGGGATACAGGGCCCGCTGGAGGATGGCCGCGGTGAGGCCTGTGAAGGTGCCCAGGGCGAAGCCGCCGCCGTTGAACCGCCACCAGAGCAGGCGCAGGAGCAGGGGGACCATGAGCCCGCCGCCGAGCCCCATGATGATCCAGTCCCAGATGTCGTTGATGCTCTTGACGGAGTAGGCGAAGACGAAGGAGACCGCCGTCAGGCCCAGCACGGTGGCCCAGCTCACATAGATCAGCTCGCGCGTCGAGGCGGCCCGGTGCAGGTACTTCTGGTAGATGTCCCGGGTGACGTAGCCCGTGGTCATGTTGATCGTCGCGTTAAACGTGGACATGGCGGCGGCCAGCAGCACGATGAGCAGCAGGCCGCGCAGGCCCGCCGGAATGTTGAACAGGAGCACGGCGGGCAGGATGCGCTCCGGGTCCACCCCCCCCTCAAAGCCCACCAGCATGAGCTTCTTCTGCCACGCCTCCCCGCCGAGCACGCCCTTCAGCCCGGCGACCAGCTCCGGCGCGTGGCGCTCCGGGTGGTTCGTGATGTCCGACACCGCGTCGGCCCACTGCTCCTTCACGAGCGCGGGGTTCTCCCTCTTGACCAGGTCGGCGGCCTGCGCCATGGCGGTCCGGTCCGGGAACAGGTCGTGCACGAGCAGGATGCCCATGGCGGCGAAGCCCATCATCATGGGCCAGCGCAGGGTCATCAGGCAGGTCCAGAACCCCGTCAGCAGGCCGCACTCGCGGTCGCTTTTCGCGCCGAAGTAGCGCGGGTCATAGCCCGAGGGGATGCCCGCGAAGACATTCTTCATCAGGTAGAAGAAGGCGAACATGAACAGCGCATGGTACTGCTCGTAGCCCGCGGGCATCTCCGTGTTGAGCTGCGGCGTGCTGCTCATCCACTGGCTGTTCCCCGTCACCTGTTGGGCGATGGCCGCAAAGTCCGGCGCGGCCCCGATCTTCGCCACGGCCATCACCGAGATGATGACCACCCCCAGGGCGATGATCCCCGACTGGAAGAGGTCCGTGAACACCACCCCGTAGAAGCCCGAGATCATGGTGTACACGCAGGTGATGCCGATCATCACGAGCGTGCAGGTGAGGGGCGAATAGGGGAAGAACATGGTCAGGAAGAGGCCGGACCCCTTGATCAGGTAGGCCAGCATGCCGATGGAGTTGACGATGCCCGCCAGCGCCATCACAAACTGCGCGAAGCGCCCGCCCCACCCGTCACCAAACCGGAAGACCATCCACTCCGCCACCGTCAGGCATTTCGACCGCCGGTGCCACTTGCCCCCCCAGAGCATCATGAACGCCAGCCCCAGCACCGCGCCCCCGCGGAACTCGATGAACAGCCCCCGGGGCCCCAGCATGAACAGGAACGACGTGATGATCATCGTCCCCGTCATGTCCAGGAAGAAGGCCATCCCCGAAATGCCCAGGGCCCACCACGGCAACTGCCGCCCGCCGATGAAATAGTCGTCCAGACTCCTCGACGCCATGCGCTCCAGAACCAGCCCCAGCACCAACAGCGCGAGCAGATACCCCCCGATGACGGAGTAGTCAATCGCGTTCAACGACCACATGGCGCCTCCTTCCGTGGTTGAGCCCGGCCCATTCTAGCATGACGCCCCCCGGATCCACCCCGGGGCCGGGCCCCGCCCTTTTTCCGCGAAACGCGGCCCCGGCCTATCCGGCGTTTCGGGTCTTCCTGGGATCCGGCGGCACCACAAGCACGGGGCAGGCGGCCTTGCGGACCACCTTCTCCGTGACGTTGCCAAAGAGGGCGGACTCCAGGACGCTGTGGCCGTGGCGGCCCACGACGATGAGGTCGGCGTGGACCTCGGCGGCAAACGCCAGGATCATCTGGTAGTCCCTGCCGACGCGCATCTCCACGCGGAAGTCCACCCCGCCGGGAATCCGCGGCCGGTAGGTTTCCGCAACCCGCGCGTCTATGTCGCGCTTGGCCTTGTCGTCCACCCCCTCCACCTCGTAGAGGTAGGTCTTCCAAAACTGCGCGTCGGGCTCGGGCACCACGTGCAGCAGGAAGAGCGCGCAGCCGGGCCGCCGGAGGGCGGCGTCCAGGGCGTAGTCAAAGGCGCGGTCGGCGTTTTCCGAGAAGTCGGTGCAGAAGAGAATGCGCTGATAGGGGCTGTCGGGAAGCGGTTCAGTGCTCATGGGCGGGCCTCCTTGATCAGTTCATCAGTCCCGGGAGGAACAGGGAAATCTGGGGGAAGGCCACCAGGATGGCCGCGGCGAGGACCAGGGTCCACAGGAAGGGCATCGCGCCGCGGAAGACGGTGGACAGGGGGATGTCGCGCTCGATGCCGCTGACCACGTAGACATTGACGCCCACAGGCGGCGAGATCACGCCCATCTGGGTGACCACCACGATGATGACGCCGAACCAGATGGGGTCATAGCCCAGCTTGGTGATGACCGGGTAGAAGATCGGCACGGTCAGCAGGACCAGCGCCAGGGCGTCCACAAAACACCCGGCGAGGAGGAAAAAGAGGATGATGGAGCCGACAATGGTCCATCCGGGAAGGGGCAGTCCGCCCAGCCACTCGGCGAAGACATAGGGGATGCGGGTGCGCGCCAGGAAGTGGCCGAACATGACCGCGCCCGCCACGATGACCATGACCATACAGGAGGTGCGGACCGTCTCCATGAGGGCCGTGCGCAGCATCTTGAACGTGAGCTCGCGGCGCGCCGCCGCAATCGCCAGGCTGCCCGCCGCGCCGATGGCCGCGGCCTCGGTGGCCGTGAAGTAGCCCAGGAACATGCCGCCCATGACCACCACGAACAGGATGAGGGTCTCGGAGACCCCCGCCAGCGCCGCCAGCTTCGCGCGCATCGTCGTGCGCGGGCCGGCGGGGCCCAGCTCCGGACGGCGGCGGCAGCTGAGGTAGATGGTCCCGCAGAACATGGCGGCAATCATGAACCCCGGCAGCACCCCGGCCACGAAGAGCTTCCCGATGGACTGCTCGGTCATGATGGCGTACACGATGAAGACCACGCTGGGGGGGATCAGCATGCCCAGGCTGCCGCCGGCCGCCACCGCGCCGCCGCCCAGCTCCATGCTGTAGTTGTACCGCCGCATCTCGGGCAGGGCCACCGACGCCATGGTGGCCGCCGTCGCCGGGCCGGAGCCGCAGATGGCGCCAAAGGCCGTGCAGGCCCCCACCGTCGCCATGGCCAGCCCGCCCGGCAGCGCGCCCAGCCACTGGTAGGCCGCGTTGAACAACCGCCGGCTGATCCCCACATGGAAACACACCTGCCCCATGAGCACGAACAGGGGGATCACGGTCAGGCTGTAGGACGAGAAAGTCTCGTAGAGGTCCGCGGTGACCATGGAGAAGGCCGCGGCGGGGTTCACCATGAAGGCGAAGGCCGCCAGGCCCACGACCGCCATGGCGAAGGCCACCGGCATGCTCGCCGCCAGCAGGACGAAAAGCATCACGCAGCCCAGGATTCCGATCTGCACCGCCGTCATGGCTTGATCATCTCCCGGCCCGGATGCAGCAGGTTGTGGACCTTCACCAGCACCGTGACGGCGCAGGCGCCCGCGATCACATAGGCCACCCAGAACATGGGTATCTGGAGGGTGAGCGACACCTCGCCGGTCCGCCGCAGGGAATTGCCGTACATGACGCACTGCCAGGCGAACACGCTGAACAGTCCGGCCACCAGCAGGCGGCACACCGTGTCCACCAGAATCCGCCCGGGCCGGTTCAGCTTCTGGAAGAAGAACTCGATGGCCACATGGCCCTTGACCGCCGTGGTGTAGGGCAGGGCGCAGGCGATGGCGACGGCGCCGCCCACGCGGACGATGTCAAAGGCCCCCGTCAGCGGGCGGCCGAAGGCCCGGAGAACCACGTCGGCGCAGGTGACGGCGATCATGGCGAGAATCGCCAGGCCCGACACCGCGGCCAGCGCCAGCACGACCGCGCGGAGCGCGCGCAAGTAAGCGCGGTCCGCGCGTTTCACCAGGCCAAGAAAACCGGCACTGCCTTCATCCATGCCTTCAGACCGCCTCCGCCGCATACTTGGCGATGAGCGCCTGGAGGTCGGCGAGGAAGGCGTCGCCCGGAAGCCCCTTGTCGGCGCAGCCCTTCACATATTCGTCCAGGATAGGCTTCACGGCCTCCTTCCAGCGGGCCTTCTCCTCGTCGGACAGGGGAAGGGTCTCGTGGCCGAGGCCGGCCACAAAGGCGCGGCCCTCCTCGTCCGCCTGGTCCCACGCCGCGCCCTGCTTCGCCACCCATTCCGCGCTCACCTCCGTGAGGACGGCCTGGAGGTCGGCGGGCAGGCCGTCCCACTTCGCCTTGTTCATCACGACGAACATGGAGGTGGTGTAGCCGATGACGGAGCTGTCCGTCACCGAGGAGATGACCTCGCCCTGCTTCCACCCCTTGAGCGTCTCCACGGGGCACAGCGTCGCGTCCGCCACGCCCTTCTGGAGCGCCTCATAGGTCTCGGGCTGGCTCATGCCCACCGGCGTGCCGCCGAGACTGGTGACGATTTTCGCGGACAGGCCGGTGGCCCGCACCTTCAGGCCCGCCATGTCGTCCATGGTCCGCACCGGCTTCCTGCTCGCCAGGATGCCCGGGCCGTGGGCGTGGACATACAGCACGTGCGTGTCCGCCGTCTCCGCGGGCTGGTACTTCGCCGTCAGCTCCGTCGCCACCCGGGTGGCCACCCTGCCGTTCGGGTAGCCGAGCGGCAGGTCCAGCCCCTCGAGCAGGGGGAAGCGGCCGCGCGTGTAGGCGAAGCAGCTCATGCCCAGGTCGGAGATGCCGTTCACCACGCCCTCATAGCACTGGGGCGCCTGCGTCAGCGCGCCGCCGGGAAACACGTTGATCTTGATGCGCCCCCCGCTGCGCTTCTCCACCTCGCGCGACCACTCCTCCGCCATCTGGCACTGGATGTGCGTCGGCGGGAAAAACACGCTGTACGTAAGCTCGACCGGCTTCCCGGCCTTCGCGGGGGCCGGGGCGGCGGTGCCCGGCGCGGCCGGGGCGGTGGGCGCGGCCTCCCCGCCGCATCCGCAGAACATCGTCGCGGCGGCCACCATGATCGTCAGGGCAAACAGCACCGTGTGGCGGTTTCCAGACATGACCTTCTCCCTCCGGGGCCGCGCGCGCCGGCCTGTTGGATGTCTCCTTCACAGCGTCCGGAGAACGGCCCCGGGCGCGGAACCGCCAGTATAGACCATTCCCACCGCCCGGGAAAAGTCAATTTGCGCCGTTCCCGCGAAAGGTCTATAATATTGGCCCCGGGGGAACGCCGTGCCCGCCGGGACCCGCGGCCGCTCTTTTCGCACGGCGATGCGAGGCACCATGACCGGTGATTCCAGGATTATCAGGGGGCTCTCCTTCGACGATGTGCTGCTGTGCCCCGCCCGTTCGGGGGTGCTTCCGCGCGACACGGATGTGCGCACGCGCCTGACCCGGGCGGTCGGCCTGAACATTCCGCTGCTGAGCGCCGCCATGGACACGGTGACGGAGTCGCGGCTGGCCATCTCCATCGCGCAGGAGGGCGGCCTGGGGGTGATCCACAAGAACCTCACCCTGTCCGAGCAGGCGGAGGAGGTGGACCGCGTGAAGCGGTCGCAGGCGGGCATCGTCAGCCATCCCTTCACCCTGACGCCGGAGCACAAGCTCAAGGACGCCGAGGCGCTCATGGGCCGCTACCATGTGTCGGGGGTGCCCATCACCAACGCGTCGGGCATCCTGGTCGGCATCCTGACCAACCGCGACCTGCGCTTCGAGGAGGACCTCGAGGCCCCCATCGCCGACGTGATGACGCCGCGCGAGCGGCTGGTCACCGTGCCCCCCGGCACGCCGATGGACGAGGCCAAGCGCCTCCTGCACAGGCACCGCATCGAGAAGCTGCCCATCGTGGACAAGGACGGGCGCCTCGAGGGGCTGCTGACCATCAAGGACATCATCAAGGCGCGCGACTTCCCGAACCGCTGCACCGACGAGCGGGGCCGCCTGCGCGTGGGCGCGGCGGTCGGCGTCGGGCCCGGCGAGGTCGAGCGCGTGGAGGCGGTGCTCTCCGCCGGGGCCGACGTGGTGGTGGTGGACTCCGCCCACGGCCACAGCGAGATGGTCCTCGACATGGTCCGCCAGATCAAGGCGGCCTTCCCGGACGCCCAGGTGATCGCGGGCAACGTGGTCACCGCCGAGGCCGCGCGCGACCTGGTGGAGGCGGGGGTGGACGCCGTGAAGGTGGGCGTGGGCCCCGGGGCCATCTGCACCACCCGCGTGGTCGCGGGGGTCGGCGTGCCCCAGCTCACGGCGGTGATGGACGTGGCGGCGGAGTGCCGGAAGCGTGATGTGCCCGTCATCGCGGACGGCGGCGTGAAGTACAGCGGCGACATCGCCAAGGCCATCGCGGCCGGCGCCGACGCCGTCATGATCGGCAGCCTCTTCGCGGGCACCGAGGAGAGCCCCGGCGAGAAGGTCCTCTACGAGGGCCGCACCTTCAAGGTGGTGCGCGGCATGGGCTCCATCAAGGCCATGCAGCGCGGCAGCAAGACCCGCTACATGCAGTTCGACTCCGACCCGACCAAGCTGGTGCCCGAGGGCATCGAGGCGCGCGTGCCCTACCGGGGCGCGCTGTCCGGCTACGTCCACCAGCTTGTCGGCGGCCTGCGCGCCGCCATGGGCTACTGCGGCTGCGCCACCATCCCCGGCTTCCAGCAGAACGCCCGGTTCGTCGAGATGACCGCCGCCGGGCTCCGCGAAAGCCATCCCCACGACGTGACCATCACGGAGGACGCCCCGAATTACCAGGTCCCCCGCTGAGTTCTCAGGCAACCACACGGAATCATTTCCCATGCAGGACATCCGCAGACCCATTGTCGTCCTCGACTTCGGCGCCCAGTACAGCAAGCTCATCGCCCGGCGCGTCCGCGAGGCGAACGTCTACAGCGTCATCGTCCCCTACAGCATCCCGGCGGACCGCCTGCGCGCGATGGACCCCGTCGGCATCATCTTCAGCGGAGGGCCCGCCAGCGTGCACCAGCCCGGCGCGCCCCACCCCGACCCCGGGGTGTTCTCCCTCGGCGTGCCCATCCTCGGCATCTGCTACGGCGTGCAGCTCCTCGCCCAGATGCTCGGCGGCCGCGTGGCCCGCGCCGACCAGCGCGAGTACGGCATCGCCCAGCTGGAGCACGGGGACGACGGCACGGGCTTCCTGAAGAACGTGGACGCGGTGACCCAGGTGTGGATGAGCCACGGCGACCGGGTGGAGGAGCTGCCCGCGGGCTTCACCGCCGTCGGCCGCACGGAGAACTCGCCCTACGCCGCCGTCGCCGACCCCGCGCGGCGTTTCTACGGCGTGCAGTTCCACCCCGAGGTGGTCCACACGCCGCAGGGCATGCGCATCTTCGAGAACTTCGTCCACGGCATCTGCGGCTGCCCCGGCGACTGGAGCATGGGCTCGTTCATAGACCTCGCCGTCGAGGAGATCCGCGCCAAGGTCGGCGGCAGGAAGGTCCTCTGCGGACTGAGCGGCGGCGTGGACAGCAGCGTGGCCGCCGCGCTCATCCACCGCGCCATCGGCGACCAGCTCACCTGCGTCTTCGTGAACAACGGCCTGCTCCGCCGGGGCGAGGCCGACCTCGTGCTGGAGGTCTTCCGCGACACCTTCCACTTCAACGTGGTCTACGCCGACGCCGAGGACGAGTTCCTCGCCGCGCTGGCCGGGGTCACGGACCCCGAGTGCAAGCGCAAGATCATCGGCAAGGTCTTCATAGACGTGTTCGAGCGCGAGTCGAAGAAGATCGGCCACGTGGACTTCCTGGCGCAGGGCACGCTCTACCCCGACGTCATCGAGTCCACCTCGGCCACCGGCGGGCCCTCCGTCACCATCAAGAGCCACCACAACGTCGGCGGGCTCCCCGACAAGATGCGCCTCGAGCTGCTCGAGCCCCTGCGCGAGCTGTTCAAGGACGAGGTGCGCGCGCTCGGCCGCGAGCTGGGCCTGCCCCCCCACGTCGTGGACCGCCACCCCTTCCCCGGACCGGGGCTCGGCGTGCGGTGCGTGGGCGAGCTCACCCGCGGGCGGCTCGACACCCTGCGCGACGCCGACGCCATCTTCATTGATGAAATCCGCAAGGCCGGCCTCTACGGCGATATCTGGCAGGCCCTCGTCTGCCTTTTGCCCGTCAAGAGCGTGGGCGTCCAGGGCGACGAGCGCACCTACGAGGAGGTGTGCAGCCTCCGCGCCGTCACCTCCACCGACGCCATGACCGCCGACTGGTACCGCTTCCCCCCGGACTTCCTCCAGCGCGTCTCCAACCGCGTCTGCAACGAGGTCAAGCACATCAACCGCGTGCTCTACGACATCACCAGCAAGCCGCCCGGCACGATCGAGTGGGAGTAGGGAAAGGGTCCGCAGTCTCGGGGAAGAGAGGCCCCGGCGCGGGGAGAGTCCACCCCGGACGTTTCGCCCGCGGAGTCCGTGAGGCGGCCTGAAAGGAGGCGGCAGGCTGCCGCACTCCAAGGTGCTCCGCGCGGTGTCCGCCTGGGGCGCCGCTTTGAAACGCCGAACCTGCGGGTCCGCCCCCGCCCCGTCAGTTCAGGGCCACATCCCCGCCCTTGGCCTCCATGAGCACCCGGTATTTCCCCTCGCCGAGTTTGCCGGTGAACTCCTGGCGGTCGCCCGCGAGGGCGCCGGTCAGGGGCACGGTGCTCTGCACGCGGCCGCCCTCGGCGCGCAGGGTGAACTCGGCGCTGGACTCGGGGGCCACGAGGGCGCTGACCGCGCCCGGGTCGGCCTGGAGGTCCATGTCGCCCGCAAGGGGCTCCAGCGAGATGAGCCGGATCGCGCCCCCGGCGCTGCGCGCCGTGACGGCGCCGCGCGGCGTGTCCACCACGATGCCCCCCTCGACGCTCTGGACGGACACGGCGCCGCCGCAGCGGGCCACGGTGACGTCGCCGAAGCGCGCGGAAACCTCCGCGCCGCCGGCGCAGTCGGCCAGGCGCACGGGGCCCTTCTGGTTGGAGAGAACGGCGTTCCCGGAAAGGCCCTCCACGGCGAC
Organism: Candidatus Hydrogenedentota bacterium; assembly: GCA_012730045.1. Taxonomy (NCBI): domain Bacteria; kingdom Pseudomonadati; phylum Candidatus Hydrogenedentota; species Candidatus Hydrogenedentota bacterium. The sequence goes on from JAAYBR010000018.1 coordinate 10,955, forward strand.
CTCGCCCTGCGCCTGGGTCACACGCACCTCGGAGGCCATGCCCGCGACCCCGGTGAGGCCGCTGGCCGCGTTGATCCGCAGGGGCGTCCCGCGCGGGGCCTTCACGGCGAGGTCAACGCGCCAGTCGGTGCATCCAAAGCGCGCCATGTCGGGGTCGGCGAGGGTGTGAACCGCCACCCGGCCCGGCTCCTCCTGCACCTGGAGCTGCAGCGCCGCCAGGGCGTCCACCGCCGCGGCCGCCGCCGCGCCCATCCACACGATGCGCGTGGCCGTGACGGTGATGCCGGGGCCGTCGTGGCCCTCGACGCGGACGTTGCCGTTGGCCGCCTCGATCACCAGGGCGGCGTCGGGCGCGGGGGTGGCCTCCCGCGTGACGGTCTCGTTGAACAGGTTGCCGCCGCCGGGCGCGGGCGCCTCGGCGGGCACCCGGCCGCGCAGCCCGATCCCCACGTCGCTGAACGACGCGCTCAGGCTGATCTTGTGCGGTGACTCGGGCGCGGGGTGCCGGGCGACGAGGCGGTCCTGCTCCCCGGCGCGGGTCAGCTCGAGGTCGCTGGTGAGGGTGCCGTGGAGCACCGTCGCCGTGAGGTCCGGCGGGACGGCCGGGTCCAGCTCCAGCTCCGCGGTGCCGCCGTCCACGGTGAGCGTGGCGTTCAGCGCGGCGCCGGGCTCGGACAGCCGCAGGCTGCCGCGGAACACACCGGCCTGCAGGTCGCCGGAGACGCGGCGCAGCTCGGCGCGCGAGCCCTCCAGCTGGAAGACGCCGCCCTGCGCCAGGTCCTCGGCGATGACGGGAAACTCGCCCTGCGCGCGCACGCGCACCACGCCCCCGGCCCGGCGGACCTCCACCGCGCCGTACTGGGCCTCGACGGCGACGCGCCCGCCGACGCCGTCCATCCGGACGTCGCCGAAGAAGTTGTCCACCACGACGCTGGCCTGGCGGGGCACCGTCACACGGTAGTTCACCGCGATGACGACGCGGCCCTTCTCGCCGCGCGTCTCCGGAAGCGCCGTCTTAACCTGCACCACGTCCTCGCCGGGCTGGGTCTGCACGGCGATGGCGGCGAGCACGCGCTCCGCCGTCTCCGGGGTGTCCGCGCCGACGGTGATCTCCGCGGCCACCTGCACGATGCGCTCATTCCAGGTGTCCACCCGGATTTCGCCGAAGGCGCTGGACAGGGAGACCACGGGCGAGGGGCCCGTGGGGTGGCGCTCCTCCAGGGCCCGGGTGCGGGTGTGGCTGGAGGGGGCCGGCCCGCCGAGCCCCAGGGAGGACCCCAGCAGCTCGTCGGTGGCCTTGCCGAGGGAATCCATGCCCCTGGCCACGCCCTCGATGCCCGTGCGGAGCTGCTCCACGATGGCCTCCTGCGCGAAGGCGCCGGGCAGGCAGAGCAACGCCAGCAGCGCCAGACACACGGCGCGGCCGACGGGGAAACTCATGGGGTCGGGATGGGCGCGCATGCGGCCCCCCTAGAGCGTTCGTTCAATGAACACGTCGCGGAGGCTCTGCTCCTGGCGGCCAAGCTGGTTGCGCACAAGCTCCGTGGCGCGGGGGCACCCGGGATTCCGGTCCAGGGCCGCCAGGGCGGCGTCCAGGTCGCGGCTGACGCCCGCCAGCGCCCGCAGGCGCTCCCGCTCCTGCGGGGACTTCGGTGCGGCGGCGGCGCGGGTGAGCGACGCGGCCATGCGCGCCAGGTCCGACGCCTTCCGGCGCAGGTCCTCGATCCGGAGGGGGGCCGCGGCGGGCGCGGCCGCCAGGGCGGCGGCGCGTCCGGTCCGCGCGCCGGCGGTCTGGGCCGAGGTCTCGCGGAGGGCCACGGAATAGACGGCCACGGCCAGGGCCGCCGTGAGGGAGGTGTAGGCCAGCCCGCGGAGGAGGAACCAGCACAGGGACGCCGGGCCGCGGCGCCGCGTGTCGGCGGGCAGCGCGTGGCGGACGGAGCGCGCCTCGCGCAGGATGGCGCCCGCCAGGTCGCGGTTGGGATCCTGCGCCGTGGCGGACGCGGTGATTTCCAGGCTCCTGCGGATGGCGGCCAGCTCCGCGGCGCAGCGCGGGCATTCCGCCAGATGGGCGGCCACGGCCGCCGAGACGGGCACGCCGCCGTCCACAAGGGATTCGGCGTGGGCCACGAGCTGCGCCCGCGCCGGATGCCGGTAAACCGCCTTGTCAAACGACATGCTCATGCCGCCGCCGCCTTTTCTTCTCAGTGGAGATAGCCCCTGAACCGCTCCAGATGGGGGCGCAGCGCCTGCTCCGCCCGGGCGATGCGCGATTTCACCGTGCCCACCGGACAGTCGGTGATCTCCGCGATCTCCTCGTAGGACAGCCCCTGGAAACGCTTGAGCACGAAGGCCTCGCGGTAGTGCTTGGGCACCTGCCGCAGCGCCTCGTTCACCGCCTCGGACACCTCCGCGCGCGTGGACGCCGTGAACACGCACGCCCGGTCGTCGCCGATGGTGTCCAGGGGGCTGCCGTCATCGTCGTCGGAGCCCGACCCCCACCACGACAGGCTGAACAGGCGCGGGCGCCGCTTCTGCTGCGCCCATTCCTTGTAGACCATGTTCGACGCGATCGTGTACAGGTAGGTCGAGAATTTCGCCGTCGGGTAGTAGCGCCCCGCGTTCTTCACCAGGGCGATGAACACCTCCTGCGTCAGCTCCTCCGCCACGTGCCGGTTCTGCACCATCCGGTAGATGTAGTTGAACATCGGGCGGTTGAACCGGCGCACCAGCTCCTCGAACGCCGCCTCGTCCCCCTCCCCGTGCGCCAGCATCAGCTCCTCGTCGGAGCGCTCCGCAACGGGCACCGTCTCGCCCACGGGCCGCAGCAGGGGGGCCGCTCCGGGGAACCGTGCTATGTTTTTCGCATGTTCGTTCATGGCCGTCTTCCAGTGGAATCCGAGGGTATGCCTTTAAATATCCGGCGTTTCGGGAAAAAGTTCCCAACGCCCGGAAATTTCTCCGACAACCCGTCCAGACTCCTGTCGGTTCGTTATTTTCACACATTCCGCCCCCGGGACACAACCGGCGGCGGCGCGGCGGAGCTTACTCTTCGTATTCCCGCAGGTGCTCCGGAGGCGACATGCGCCCCAGCGCCCCCGTCAGCAGGTCCACCATCAACTGGTTGCGCGGCACCCCCTCCATCTTCGCCGCCATGCCCAGCGCCCGATACACATCGTTGGGCAGCCGGATCGTGAGCTTGGTGGACTCAAAATCCTCGTCCCCGTAGCCCGCGGCGTATAGGGGTTCTCCGGAGAGGTCCACCAGATCCTGCTGCACCGGTGCTGCCAGCGGGGGACGCCGCCCGGCGAAGGACGGGAACACGTCGTACAGAATCTCCACGTTTGACTTCCCTTCTTGAATGCGTTTTGCGATGGCCACCCGGCCGCCCACACTGCGGAAAAAACGCACCATGCCCTGGGGGGTGACGCGGTGGCCGGACTCGTGGACAAAAGCAACGGCGGCATCGCCCTCCAGATGGCGGCGAACCGTCTCCACGATGCGTTCCAGTTTTTCGAAGGCCTGTTTATCCATATATGGGGGCCCACCGGGGCCAGCACTCCACCCCTAGTATAATAAATTGTTGACAAAAACGCAAGGGGGTGCGGGGAACTGGAGCGAACCCCCCGACTTTCATGGACGCTATGGACGGCATGGACGCTATGGACCGGGCGGATTTGGTCTGGGGGGCATTCTTCGCCTGTCCATGCCGTCCATACGGTCCACCTCGTCCACCTTGTCCATCTTCCCCGCCGCCGGCCTGCTTCAGGCCCCTCTCTAGTTTTGAGAATGAGTTTTCCGTTGACAACAGGCCTCTTCAGCCGTACAATTTAGGAAGTGCGGATTCTTCGCATTTCGGGAATGGGAAGTCTGCATCGTGCCAAACCATCGGGAGAGGATCAGATGTTCCGCAATTGCCTGCCCATGTCAAAGGTCTGCCTTTTCTTGTTGCTGTCGGCCGCCCTGGTCACTCTTTCCGGATGCGGCAAGGTGAAGGTGCCCGACCTGTCCGGCTTGACCCGCGCACAGGCGGAGAGCGCGCTCACGGGGGCCAAGTTGGCCGTGGGCGCGGTGTCGGAGGAGTACCACGCCACCGTGGCGGCGGGCCGGGTGATCCGTCAGACGCCGGAGGCGGGCCTTAAGGTGAAGACCAACAGCGCCGTGGACTTTGTGGTGAGCAAGGGGCCGGAGCCGCCAGCCCAGACGGCGGTGCCGTATGTGGTGGGCATGGCCCGCGCGGCGGCGGAGGCCGCCATAACGGACGCGGGGCTCGCCGTGGGCACGGTGACCGAGGTCTATGACGCCACCGCCCCGGCGGGACAGGTGACCGCGCAGGATCCCGTTGCGGGCACCATGGCCGCGCCAGGGTCGGCGGTGAACCTGACCGTCTCCAAGGGGCCCGAGCCGGGGCAGGTGACGGTGCCCAATGTCGTCGGCATGACGCAGGCGGCGGCCGAAGCCGCCCTCACCGGCGCGGGTCTGGCGGTCGGCACGGTCACCGAAGCCTTCAGCGACACCGTGCCCGCCGGGCAGGTCATCAGCCAGAACCCCGAAGCGGCCACACTGGCCATCCCGGGTTTCGCCGTGAACCTGACCGTCTCCAAGGGGCCGGAGCCGGTCCAGATTGCGGTGCCCGACGTGGTGGGCCTGACGCAGGCGGCGGCCGAAGCCGCGCTCACCGGCGCGGGCCTGGCGGTCGGCACGGCCACCGAAGCCTTCAGCGGCACCGTGCCCGCAGGGCAGGTCATCAGCCAGAACCCCGCCGCAGCCGCACTGGTTGCGCCGGGGTCCGCCGTGGACATGGTCGTCTCCAAGGGACCGGAGCCCGTCGCGGTGCCCGATGTGGTGGGCATGACCCAGGCGGCGGCGGCCACGGCCCTCACCGGCGCGGGTTTCACGGTTGGCACGGTCACCCAGGCGTTCAGCGCGACGGTGCCCGCGGGCCAGGTCATCAGCCAGGATCCCGTCGGCGGCGTGCTGGTTGCGCCGGGGTCCGCCGTGGACATGGTCGTCTCCAAGGGACCGGAGCCCGTCGCGGTGCCCAATGTCGTCGGCATGGCTCAGGCGGCGGCGGCCACGGCCCTCACCGGGGCCGGGTTCACCGTCGGCACGGTGATTGATTCTTTTAGCGATACGGTTCCCGCGGGCCAGGTGATTGCCCAGACCCCCGCGGCGGGGGTGCTGGCGGCGCCGGGGTTGGCGGTGGACCTTGACGTGTCCAAGGGCCCGGTGCCCGCGGGGGACAAGCAGGTGCCCGATGTCGTCGGCATGACGCAGGCGGCGGCGGAGACGGCGCTGACCGCGGCGGAACTGACGCTGGGCGCCGTGACGGAGGCGTACAGCGACACCGTGCCCGCCGGCCAGGTCATCAGCCAGAATCCGGTGGCCGGCCTCATGGTGGCCACCGGGACGCCGGTGAACCTCACCCTCTCCAAGGGTCCGGTGCCAGTGGAGGTGCCCAATGTCGTCGGCATGACGCAGGCGGCGGCGGCCACGGCGCTTGCCGGCGCGGGCTTCGCGGTCGGCGTGGTCACCGAGGAGTACAGCGCCACCGTGCCCGCCGGACAGGTCATCAGCCAGGATCCGGCCGCGGCCGTGCTGGCCGCCCCCGGTTCCGCCGTGGCACTGGTGGTATCCAAGGGGCCCGAGCCCGTGGCGGTGCCCGATGTGGTCGGCATGGCGCAGGCGGCGGCCTCCACAGCGCTTGCGGGCGCGGGGTTCGCGGTCGGCGCGGTGACCGAGGCGTACAGCGAGACGGTTCCCGCGGGCCAGGTCATCAGCCAGAACCCCGGCGCGGGCACGCTGGCGGTGCCGGGGACTGCGGTGGCGCTGGAAGTCTCGAAGGGCCCCGCCCCGGCGGGGGACGTTGCGGTGCCGGACGTGGCGGGCATGACCCAGGCGGCGGCGGAAACGGAACTGCTGGCGGCGGAGCTGACGCTGGGCACGGTGACGGAGGCGTACAGCGAGACGGTGCCCGCGGGCCAGGTCATCAGCCAGAATCCGGCGGCGGGCACGTTGGTGGCGGAGAACACCCCGGTGAACCTGGTGGTCTCCCTGGGCAGCGAGCCGGTGAACGTGCCCGATGCGGGGCTGGCGGCGGCCATCCGCGACCAGCTCGGCCTGGCACCGGCCACGCCCCTCACGCGGGCGCATCTGGCCGCGCTGACCACCCTGAGCGCCTACAACCGCGACGTCACGGACCTGACAGGGCTGGAGCACGCCGTCAACCTGGTGAATCTCGACCTCGGGAGCAACAACGTCGCGGCCCTGACGCCGCTGTCCGGGCTGGCAACCCTCGACTCCCTCAACCTGTCCACGAACCTCATCACCAACCTCGGGCCGCTTTCCGGGCTTTCGGGCCTGCGCTATCTCACCGCGCCCACCAACCAGATAGCGAACCTGGCGCCCCTCGCCGGGATGTCCGGGCTTCTACAGCTTGCCCTCCACGAAAACCAGATTGCCGATCTGACGCCCCTCGCCGGGCTGACCGGACTGGAGGCGCTTAACGTCAGCAACAATCTGATCACCGACCTGACGCCCCTGTCCGGCCTCATGGCGCTGGAATCGCTGGGCGCGGGCAGCAACCAGGTTGCCAGCCTCGTCCCGCTCGCCGGGCTGACGGCCCTCACCGAACTGGCCATCAGTGACAACCAGCTCACCACGCTGGCCGGCATCGGCACGCTGGTAAACCTGGAGGCGCTGTACGCGAGCGGCAACGCGCTGACCGACGCGGGCGCGCTGTCCGGACTCGCCGCGCTCATCACGGTGTATCTGGGGGACAACCAGCTCACGGGGCTTCCGGATCTTTCGGCTCTCACCGGGCTGGTCTATCTTGACATCCGGTACAACCAGCTCACGGACACGGCCGCCCTGTCCACCCTGACGGCGCTGGACACACTGGACCTGCGCGGCAACCAGCTTTCGGACATCGCGGGGCTCTCGGGGCTGTCCAATCTGCGGACCCTCAACCTGAGCTACAACCGGATCACCGACGCCGCCCCTCTGGCGGGACTGGCGGCCCTGCAGTGGCTCAGCCTGCGGTCCAACCGCCTCACGGATGCCACCCCCCTCGCGGGGCTTTCCAATCTCTACGACCTCAACCTGCGGACCAACAACCTGATCACCGTGGCGCCCCTCGTTGCCGGCGCGGTGTTCACCACCTCCCCCGACACGCCCACGCTAAACCTGGAGGCCAACCCCCTGCTGGCGGAGGTGTGCGACACGCAGATCCCCGCGCTGGAGGCGCGCGGCGTCACGGTCACCCATGACGCGTGCACAGGCCCCGTGTACATGCCCGATCTCTCCGGCATGACGCGCGCGGAGGCGGAGGCGGCGGTCGAAGCGGCCGGCCTGCATGTGGGCGAGGTCACGGAGGTGTTCAGCGACACGGTGCCGGCCGGCTACCTGACGGATCAGGACCCCCCGGCGGGCCTCCCGATGACAGCCGGGTCCAGTGTGGACATCACCGTGAGCGTGGGCCCGGAGGGCGGCCAGCTGGTGAACGTGCCCGACGCAAACCTTGCGGCGGCCATCCGCGCGGCCCTGAGTCTGGATCCGGGCACGCCGCTGACCACGGCGCATCTGGCGGACCTCAACAGCCTGGGCGCCATCAGTTCCGGCATCGCCGACCTGACCGGCCTGGAATACGCGGTCAACGCGGTCTACCTGAGCTTCTACAACAACAACGTGTCCAGCGCGGCGCCGCTGGCCGGGCTGACAAGCCTGCGGAGCCTCAGCCTGAGCATGAACCCGGTCACGGACCTCGCGCCGCTCGCGGGCCTGACCAACCTGACCTCCCTGTATCTCTATCTCTGCGGCGCGGCCGACATCACCCCCCTTGCCGGGCTGGTGAACCTGAACGATCTGAACCTGGACAGCAACGGAGTGACCGACCTCGCGGCGCTGTCCGGCATGACCGCGCTCGCCTATCTCTATGTGAACGACAACGCGCTGACCAGCCTGGCCCCGCTGTCGGGGCTGGCGGCGCTGGTTCACCTGGAGGCCCACCACAACCGGCTCGCCGACGTCTCCGGGATCTCCGGGCTCACCGGCCTGGGCCACCTGAACCTGGCCAACAACGTTATTCAGGACGCAGCGCCCCTCGCCGGGCTCGCGGGACTGAACGAGCTCAACCTCCGGTACAACTTCCTGACCACCGTGGCCGCCCTGCCCGGCGGCGCGGTGTTCACCGCCGCCCAGAGCACGCCCTATCTCTATCTCGAAGAGAACCCCCTGCTTCCGGAGGTGTGCGACACGCAGATCCCCGCCCTCGAGACGCGGGGGGTCGTGGTGTACAAAGACGCCTGCACCGGGCCGGTGCTGGTGCCCGATGTCACGGGCACCGCGCAGTCGGCGGCGGACACCGCCCTGGCGGACGCAGGGCTCCACACGGGCGACGTGGCCGGGGTGTCCAGCGAAACGGTGCCCGCGGGCTTCGTGATCAGCCAGGACCCGGCGGCGAACACGCCGGTGATCCCGGGGTATTACGTGGACCTCACGGTGAGCACGGGCCCGGAGACCCCCGTGCTGGTGAACGTGCCCGACCCGAACCTCGCGGCGGCCATCCGCCAGCAGCTCGGGCTGGACCCGGCCACCGCGCTCACCACGGCCCACCTGGCGTCCCTCTTCTGGCTGGAGGCTGTCTACGCGGGCATCGCCGACCTGACCGGCCTCGAATACGCCGTCAACGCGACCTATCTCAACCTGGGCGCCAACCCCATCACCGACGTGACCCCGCTGGGGGGGCTGGCCGCCCTTCAGTCGCTTTACCTTTACGAGTGCGCCCTGGATGACATTGGCCCCCTCGCCGGACTGGCCAACATGACGGACCTGATCCTCCGGAACAACGCCATCACCGACATCACCCCCCTCGCCGGCATGACGCGCATCATCTCCCTCTACCTGAGCGACAACGCGCTGGAGGACATCGGCCCGCTGTCCGGCCTGACCGGCCTGATCGCGCTCTATCTCGCCAACAACCACATACAGGACGTGGCGCCCCTCGCCAACCTCGCCGCCCTGAACGAGCTCAGCCTCGGCAGCAACCACATCACTTCCGTGGCGGCCCTGGCATCGGGCACGGTGTTCACCGCAGCCGCCTCCCCCTTGCCGTATGTGGAGTTTTTCGCCAACCCGCTGCTTGCCGCGGCCTGCGACACGGAAATCCCCGCGCTGGAGGCGCGCGGGGTGACGGTTTACCACGATGCGTGCACGGGGCCGCTCTATGTGCCCGATGTGACGGGGGATTCCCACGTGTCCGCGACCTATGAGCTGACCGCCGCCGGACTCGGCGCGGGCACCGTGACGCAGGTCTTCAGCGACACCGTGCCCGCCGGGTTCGTGGTGGGGCAGCATCCGGCGGCGGGCGTGCCGGTGATTCCGGGATATGTCGTGGACCTGACGGTGAGCCAGGGGCCGGAGGCGGGCCAGCTGGTGAATGTGCCGGACAACGCCCTGGCGGAGGCCATCCGGAGCCAGTTGAGCCTCGTGACCGGCACGCCGCTGACCACGGCCCATCTGGCGTCGCTCACCGATCTGTCCGCCGGCTATCTTGGCGTGGCCGACCTGACGGGGCTGGAGTACGCCGTGAACCTGGTCCGGCTGTACGTGGGGGGCAACGCCTTCACTGACCTGTCACCCCTGGCCGGGCTCTCCGGCCTGTATAATCTTGGGCTGGACACCAATGCCATCACGGACATCACCCCCCTGGCCGGGCTCCCCCATCTGTATGCGCTCTACCTGGGATACTGCGACATCGCCGACGTGTCGCCCCTGGCGGGGCTGACCACCCTGACCCATCTGGACCTCAACTACAACGAGATCGCCGACGTGTCGCCCCTGTCGGGGCTGACCACCCTGACCTTTCTGGACCTCAACTACAACGAGATCGCCGACGTGTCGCCCCTGTCGGGGCTGGTCAACCTGTACCTGCTGGGGCTTTCCTACAACCGGCTGACGGATGTGTCGCCCCTGGCGGGGATGACCAAGCTTCAAAGCCTGTCCGTTTCCGCAAACTTCCTGACCACGCTGGCGCCCCTGGCCGCGGGAACCGCCTTCACCGAGGGGGCCCCGGCGGAGCTCTATGCGTACGAGAATCCGCTGCTGCCCGAGGTCTGCGACACGCAGATTCCCCAGATCGAGGCCCGCGGGGTCACGGTGTACCACTACGACTGCGAGGGCCCGGTCTACATGCCCGATGTGACGGGGGACACGCTCACGGGCGCGGCGGCCGAGATAGAGGCGGCGACGATCAGCCTGTCCGTTGTCGAGGAGGCGTTCAGCGCCACGGTTCCCGCCGGGTTCATCATCAGCCAGTTTCCCGCGGCGGGCACGCCGGTGACCCCCTGGTACCCCGCATCCGTCACCGTCAGCACCGGCCCGGAGGGCGGACAACTGGTGAACGTGCCGGACCCGAACCTCGCCGCGGCCATCCGCACGGAGCTGGGACTGGATCCCGGAACCCCGCTGACGACGGCCCACCTCGCGACGCTCAACTCTCTGGACGCGGGCTACAGTTCGGTGGCGGATCTGACGGGCCTGGAATACGCCGTGAACATGCAGTATCTGTATGTGGACGGGAACAGTATTTCCACGCTGGCCCCGCTGGCGGGCCTGCCGAACCTTGAGGCGCTCTACGCCTCCGACAACCTTCTCACGGACATCTCGCCGGTGGCCTCGCTGTCCGGCCTGACAACGCTGTATCTTTATGAGAACGGGATTGCCGACGCGTCGCCGGTGTCCGGCCTGACGGGGCTCACCTACCTGAACCTGCAGAGCAATTTCCTGACTGACGTGGCCCCGATGGCCGGACTGGAGGCGCTGGCATTCCTGGGGGTGTCCGGAAACTATCTGACCACGCTGGCCCCCCTGGTGTCGGGAACCACCTTCACCCTGGCGGCGGCTCCCCCGCAACTCTACGCGGACAACAACCCCTTCGCGACGGACGTGTGCGACACCCAGATTCCGGCGCTGGAGACCCGGGGGGTGACGGTGTCCCACGATCCCTGCCCGGGGTCGGTGACCGTTCCGGACGTGGTGGGGATGACGGCGCTTGCCGCGGGCAACGCCTTCACCGCCGCGGGACTCACTGTGGGGATGCAGTCCGAATACAGCGCCACCGTCCCCGCAGGGTACATCATCCGCCAGAGCCCCCCCGCCGGGTTCCCCGCGGCCCCCGGCTCGGTGGTGAACGCGGTCAGCAGCCTCGGCCCCGAGGGCGGGGTGCTTGTCAACGTGCCGGACGCCGCCCTCGCGGGCGCCATCCGCGACGCCCTCAGCCTGGCCCCCGGCACCCCGTTGACCACGGCGCACCTGGCGTCCGTCTCTTATCTGTACGCCGACGGCCTCGGCGTGACCGACCTCACCGGACTGGAGTGGGCGGTCAATCTGTTCTATCTCTACATGAACACCAATGCGCCGGCCGACTTGGGGCCGCTGGCCGGCCTCACCGGGCTGGACGAGTTCTACTGCTCCACCTGCGGTCTTTCCGACCTGTCCGACCTGGCGGGGCTGGTCATGCTCCGGACCCTGAGCCTGGGGGACAACCAGATTTCGGACCTGTCCGCCCTGGCCGGCCTCGCGCGGCTTGAAAGCCTGGACCTGAACTACAACGAGGTCGCCGACCTGTCCCCCCTGGCCGGTCTCACGGGGCTGACCAACCTGTACCTGAGCGACAACCAGGTTTCGGACCTGGCCGCCCTGGCCCCGCTGACCAAGCTCATGTACCTCGGCCTGAGCAACAACCTGATCACCGACGCGTCCCCCCTGGCCAACCTGCCGGCGCTGGAGATGCTTGCCCTCCCGAGCAACCATCTCACCACGCTGGCGCCGCTGGTGGCGGGCACCATCTTCACAGAGGCCGTGACGCCCGGCGACGTGTATTTCGGGGACAACCCCTTCGAGACCGACGTCTGCGACACGCAGATTCCCGCGCTTGAGCTGAGGGGCGTGACCATTTACCATGACGCCTGCTCGGGGAGCGTCATGAACCCGGACATTGTCGGGCTGACCCGGGTCGGGGCGGGAACGGCGCTCGGCCTCGCCGGCCTCTCCGTTGGAGTGGTCACCGAGGTGTCCAGCGAAACCGTGCCCGCCGGATATGTCATCAGCCAGGATCCCCCGGCTGGCCTGCCGGTGGTGCCGGGATCGTCCGTGTATTTCAACGTGAGCACGGGGCCTGAGGTGGGCGTGCCGGTCATCGTTCCGGACGGCGGCCTGGCCGACGCGATCCGCTCCCTGCTTGGCCTGCCTCCGGCGACCCCGCTGACCACCGCGCACCTCGCCGCGCTCACCACGATTACCATAAACAGCGCCGGGGTGACGGACCTGACGGGGCTGGAGTACGCGGTTAACCTGACCAATCTGTACGCGGCGGACAATGCCCTCACATCCGTCGCGCCGCTGGGCGGCCTGGTCAACCTGGTCAATGTGTACCTGGGCACCAACCTTCTGACGGACGCGTCTCCGCTCGCCGGCATGCCTGTGATCACCTACCTCGATCTCGGCAACAACCAGTTGACAGACACCGCCCCGCTGGCCGGTCTGGCCACGCTGCAGGAGCTGGGTCTGAACTTCAACCAGCTCACCACGCTGGCGCCGCTGGTCTCGGGCACGGTGTTCACCAGCGCGTCCAACCCTCCCTCCCTGTATGTGTACGGAAACTCCTTCATCGCCGACGTGTGCGCCACGCAGATTCCCGCGCTGGAGGCGGCGGGGGTCACGGTCTACGACTCCTGCCCGTGACCGGGCACCGAAAGGCAGAACCCCGCCGGGGGCGTCCGAAAGGGCGCCCCCGGCTTGATTTGCCCCCCCGGGGTCGGCGAACATGGCCGCCTTCTGGAGGCGCGCCATGACACCCTGCGATGAACCGCGAGCAACCGGCCCGGCGCCGGGGACGGAAAGCCGGTGGGGGGAGACCCCCGCGGCCAGCCTGGCCTTTTGGCTGGTCATGGCGGTGCTGGGCTATGCCTATGTCGCCGCCGTGCTGACAGACCGGGCCAACCCCCTCGCCTCGCCGCCGGGCAACGCCTATGAACTCCCCAAGCTGCTGGCGGCGGCCACGGTCATGTGGCTCCTGGGCGCGCGGAAGACGCTGAGGCCCTTCGCCGCGCCGTGGGACCGGGCGGCGCTGTGGAACGGCCTGCTGTGGGCCGTGCCCTTCTTCATCGCCCTGCACTACGAGTATCTCGGGGGGCTGGTCGGCTCAAACTTCAGCCTGACGCCGCGCGACCTCGCCCGCATGAACGCCCACGACTGGACCGTGTTCGCCGCCGGGGCCGCGCTCATCCTGTCGCTGGTCGGCTACCACGGCTGGCTGGCCTGGCGCGAACGCATCCTGGGACGCTGGGTGGGGGCGCTGGCCGCCGTGATCGCGGTGATCATCCTGGTGTCCTTTCTCCGCCGCGAGACGCACACCTTCCACATCCACCACTTTTTCTTTTTCGGGATGCTCGTGCCGTGGTTCCGCTTTCCCAACCCCCTGTGCGTCCTGTGCCAGGGCGCCTTCGCCGGCATCTCCGTCGAGGGCGTCTCCCGCTGGGGCATGGACCCCACCTGGTACCCCATCCCCTAGCAGCCTGTGGCAAAAGGCGGGCTTGCGGTAGTGTTTGTTATTGACATATAGCTGTCGGTATGGTATGCTTCCCGTGAGGCCAACCGGGAGATGTCAGGCATGGCAATGGGACGCGCGCGC
>JAAYBR010000019.1 GCA_012730045.1 Candidatus Hydrogenedentota bacterium
TTGGTCGCGCTGGCCTCGCCGTCCAGGTCCTTCCACGTCTCCAGCGCCCAGATCGTGTTCTTCAGGTCCTCGGAAAAGTAGACCGTCGGCGCGTTGCCGATCCCCAGTTCCTGCGTGCGGTCGTAGTCCAGCGCCGCCACGATGGCCTCGATGCCGCTCGTAACCGTCCCCGAGAACGCCGGCTCCACCCGCAGCCCGAGGTCGTCCATGTCCCCGATCAGGGTCGCCGTGCCCTCCGTCGAGACGTGCGGCGCTCCGCCCCCGCGCGGATCCAGCAGCCTCCTGCAAACCGGCTCCGCGCTCCAGCCCGGCAGCTCGCTGTCCGTCCAGCCCCGCACGATCTCCTCCCGGGGCCAGCGCGGGTCGCCGTCCGCAGTCGTCGGCCACGTCGTGCGCCACTCGTCCACCGCCTCCGCGCCGTTGGCCAGCGCCCATTCGCGCCACTCCTTCCAACCCTCCAGCCAGGCGAACAGCGCCTTGTACTTCGCCGTGCCCCACCCGAAACCCTCCGTCGCCTCGGCCCGGTCGCCGTCGTTGATCCCCTTCTTGCGGCTGCTCGTCTTCGCCCAGGGACCCGGCTGGCCGATCCCCGGCAGGTTGTAGTTCCCCGGAAACTCGCGGTAGAAGTACTTGGCCTTGCCAACCACCGTGAACCACAGGACGAACGGGTTGCGTCCCGGCGCCGGGTCCATCACCATGTAGCGCGTCCCGCCACGCGGCACCATGTCGCGCGGGACCACGTGCACCGCCCGCCGGAACGCCGTGAACACCGCCTTGTGCGTCGGCATCACCACGCCGTAGAGGCGGCACTTGATCCTGTCCGCGTCCCGCCCCCGCATGTCCTCCACCAGGTTGCGCGGGTAGCCGTACGGGTTGTCCGCGCTGTGGAACCACACCACCGCCCGCTTGCCCTCCGCGCACCGCGCCACCCGCGGCACAGCCTCGAACAGCCGCTCGGACCCCTCAGCCTCCACCCGCCGCGTCGGCGCGTCCCCCAGCCGCCTCTCCTCGCTCCACCCGTCCGCGCTCCCCGCTCCCTGCTCCCTGCTCCCTGCTCCCACCACCCACTCCCAGCAGTCCTCCGCCCGGCTTTCGGGCACCGGCGCGGGCCTCGGCGGACGCGCCGCGTGCGCCTCCCTCAGCCGCTTGTACTCCTCCCGCGAGAGCCCCAGCGCGCGGTGCGGCAGCGGTTCGCCGCCGTCCTTCGGCAGCATCCAGCCCGTGTTCCACCGCGTCACGATGGCCCCCTCCATGAACTCGTGGACCACCTCCGTGTACCCCGCCTGCGGCGTGTTCGTGTGCAGCACGTAGCCGTTGCGGCGCCCGACGCGCGCCGGCAGCCGCTGGAACCACCCCTGCGGGATGCTCTCGTCCGGGAAGATCGCGTCCGCGTCGAAACCCTCGCCCTCCGTCTCCGGGTCCTGGCTGTAGAACTTCATCGCCAGCTTGCTCCCGTTCGGGAACACGTAGCCCGACCCGCCGAACCCCGTCTGCTCCTTGTACGATACGTACCCCGTCCGCCCCTTGCCGCACTCCTTCCACTCCGGGGGGATGTAGCGGAAGAGCTTCTTGTGGAGCCCGGCGTCGATGCTGCCGCCCTCCGTCGTGTGCATCGCGTAGACGAGCTGCTCGGCGCGGCCGGCCATCTGCGCGTTGGCCATGTACGCCACCAGCTCGCTCTTGCCGCTGCCGTTCGCGCCGCTCACCCACACCATCCGCACCGGGTCCGCGAACCCGCACGCGCGGCGCAGCGCCCGCATGAAGGCCCACTTGTCCAGCCCCGTCGCGCGCTCCGCCTCCTTCTCCAGCGAGACGGGCCAGAACGGCCAGTCCAACAGGCTCCAGACGACGGTCCACACGCGCGGCACCTGCCCGTAGTTGAACGGGTCCGCGCGCTCGCGCTCGATCTCCAGCGCCCGCTCCTTGAGCAGCGCCTGCCCCGCCGCCTGCGCGTCGCACTTCAGGAGCGCCATCGCCTGCGCCACCTGCGACGGACCCGGCAACGGGTAGTACGGATGCCCCTCCACGTTCATGCTTTCTGCCCCTTCTGCGGTTCGTCCCGCTCCGTGCGCTTCTCCTCCAGCGCCGCCAGCAGCAGGGCCGTGCCGTGCGCCTTGTCCAGGAGTTCGCAGCGCCGCTTGCCGGAAGCCTGCATCGCCTCCTTCACGATCGTGCCCTGCAGTTTCGCCGCCACCAGCACGATGGCCCGCCAGTACGGGTTGTCGTCCCCCAGGTCGCGCAACGCGCGCACCTCGTGTTCGGCGTACTTCGGCACCGCCACCGGCACCAGCACCAGTTTCGCCCCGTCGTGCGCCTTCCGCTTCCATCCCCACATGCCCATACCCCACTCCCTTTCCTTCGCGTCCTTCGCGGTTTGCCTTCCGTGGCCAACCCATTCCGCCGTCCGTCGCTAGTCCGTGCTGCTCGCGTTGGCCCAGCCCGGCTCGCGCCGCGTCCAGTGCGTCCACCGCTGCGAGATTGTCACTCGCTTGCTCATCGTCTACCGCCTTTCTTCGCGCGCTTGCGGTTGCTCCTGTTCTCAAGATATTCCCATGCCTTGAAGAACAGCATTACGACGACGAACACGGCGAACAAGATGGCAACGGCGGCAAGAACGATTGCGTCCACAAAATCTCCGAAGGTCCACACGAACATTGCAATGCTCATCCCTCGCCCCCTTCCTTCTCCGGTACCATCTTGAAGTCGTCCGCTTCTTCGTCGTACTGGCGGACCCACTTCCTGCGCCAGACAAGCTTTCCGCACTCCAACGGATCAATACCTGTTTCGCGTTCGCGAATTTCAATGACGGCCTCATCGCCGTCGAACATGGCCGTCTCGCACCACTCCCACGGAGCCCCGTCCGCCATGATGGACGAAACAGCGTCATCGAGTGAGACAAA
>JAAYBR010000020.1 GCA_012730045.1 Candidatus Hydrogenedentota bacterium
AGCCATGGATACGGGTGTCCTTTCCCTCTTCACCCCGGAGGGGTGAGGGCCATTAGCCGGTGGGTGAGCGAAGCGATACCACCGGGAACCGGCGCCCCCTCTTCCTTTCTGGCACCCCGGCAGGGGTGCGGGACTCCGGGGCCAGCGGGAGCCGACGCGTCCTGAACCCCTGCCGGGGTTCTTGAAGAAATGGGGGGGCTGCTGTCCGGTGGTATCGCTGACGCTCAACCACCGGCTAATGTCTTGCATCCCTCCGGGATGCCCAAGACTTTCGCTTTCGGCCATTTCCACGTGTGGCAGAGAGCAACCGGCAGCTTGGAGCGCGGAAGAATACGTCCACTTCATTAGCAGGAGGCCGCCCCGGCCGACGTGGCAGTCTCTTGTCGGAAAGCCCCAAGCCCTCCTCATTTCATGGGTGGATAAACACCTTCTGCGCCACCGACGCTTTCAGCGCGAATCCACAGTGCGTGCTTTTCCTCAAACACCTCCACGACCGTTTCTTATCCGGCGATCAGGGATGCATCCCCTCCCGTGAACGGCGGGGGCCGCATCCAGTACAATGACGGCGTCCGAAACGACCACCCTTGGAGCCCCGTTTTCCCATGAATACCGAAATCCCGGCGAAGCGCTTTTCCCGGACCCTGGTGACGAGCGCGCTGCCCTACGCCAACGGCTACATCCACCTCGGCCACATCGCGGGGGCCTACCTCCCCGCGGACATCTATGTCCGCTTCAAGCGGATGCGGGGCGAAAAGGTCCTCTATGTCGGCGGGTCGGACGAGTTCGGCGTGGCCATCACGATCACGGCGCTGAAGGAGAACATCCCGCCGCAGGCGGTGATTGACCGCTACCACACGGCGAACGCCGGCGCCTTCGCGCGGCTGGGCATCTCCTACGACATCTACGGGCGCACCTCATGGCCCCTGCACGCCGACACCACACAGGCCTTCTTCCGCAAACTCCACGCGGCGGGCGCGATCCCCGCGCAGGAGATGGAGCTGTGGTACTCGCCCCAGCTCGACAAGTTCCTTCCGGACCGCTATGTGAAGGGCACCTGCCCCAAGTGCGGCTACACCGACGCCAACGGCGACGAGTGCGAGGCCTGCGGCGCGCAGTATTCCGCCCGCGACCTCGTCAGCCCCCGGTCCAACATCCCCGGCGACGCGTCGTCGCCGGAGCTGCGCGCCTCGCGCCACTGGTTCCTCGACCTGCCGCAGTTCGCCGAAAAACTGGCCGCCTGGCTGGAGACCCACCCCGAGTGGCGGGCCAACGTGCGCGGCATCGCCGGCGGATGGGTCGGCGACCTGCGCCCCCGCTGCATCACCCGCGACCTGGACTGGGGCGTTCCGATCCCGCTGGACGACCCGGACGCGGCGGGCAAGCGCATCTATGTGTGGTTTGACGCGCCCATCGGCTATGTCACGAACACGCGCCAGTGGGGCCTCGACCGCCACGGCGACCCGGACGCCTGGATCCCCTGGTGGAAGGACGCGGAGACGCGCCTCGTCCAC
Source organism: Candidatus Hydrogenedentota bacterium (assembly GCA_012730045.1). Taxonomy (NCBI): domain Bacteria; kingdom Pseudomonadati; phylum Candidatus Hydrogenedentota; species Candidatus Hydrogenedentota bacterium. The sequence continues at coordinate 1,512 of JAAYBR010000020.1, forward strand.
TTCATCGGCAAGGACAACGTGCCCTTCCACGCCGTCATCTTCCCGTCCATGCTCATGGGCCAGGGCGACTACATCCTCCCGGACCAGGTGGTGGCGAACGAGTACCTGAACGTCTTCAACCGCCGCACCGGCCAGTCGGAGAAGGGCTCGAAGTCCAGGGGCAACATGATCAGCGTGGACTGGGCGCTGGAGCATTTCAGCGCCGACAGCCTCCGCTACTACCTGTGCGCCGTCGCCCCGGAGTCCAAGGACGCGGACTTCGACTGGGACGACTTCATGAACCGCTACAACGGCGAGCTGTGCGACGTGGTGGGCAACTTCGTCCACCGGTCGCTCACCATGACCGTCAAGAATTTCGACGGGAAGGTGCCGGAGGCCGGCGAGCTGGAGGCGGACGACATCGCCATGCTCGACGCCGTCGGCGAGCACGCGGACCTGGTCGCCGAGTCGCTGGAGGGCTTCCGGTTCCGCCAGGGCATCGAGCGCATGGTGGACCTGGGCCGCAAGGCGAACGTCTATTTCGACGCGCGCCAGCCCTGGGTCACCCGCAAGACCGACCTCCCCCGCACGGGTACCACCCTGCACGTCTGCTGCCAGGTGGTCCGGGCCCTGTGCGGCCTCATGGCCCCCTTCCTCCCCGACGGCGCGCGGACCCTGGCGGGAACCCTGGGCATCGCGCCGCCGGAGGGCGGCCCCGACGGCGGGCCGGACGGCTGGGCGGAGATCATCACCCGCCTGCCCGCCGGGCACCCGCTGGCCCCGCCGCAGGTGCTTTTCCCCAAACTCGACAAGGACCGCATCGCCGAACTCGCGGAGTTGCACGAAAAGGGCCTTGCACGGTAGAAAAAGTGGTAGACTGAAATAAACCGCGCGCAAGCGGCGTTGTCCGGACCCGTCAAGGAGGTGCTGTCATGCCCGCCCCCATGCAAACCTGGTGCGTGAACCACCCGAGCCACGAGGCCGTTGCCCGCTGCCGCCAGTGCGGCACCGGCGTCTGCAAGGCCTGCGCCGTCTCCGGGCGCGGCGGGCAGTTCTGCTCGCAGGAGTGCGCCGAGAAGTACGGCGCGTTCATGGACCGCGCGAAGGATTTGGGGGTCTCCCGGAAAGAGGGGCTGGGCATCATGCACCGGCTCAGCAAAATGGTGGGCGGCCTGCTGGTCGCCCTCGTCGCGCTGCTGGCCCTCGGCGTCGTCTCGATCATGTTCGAAATCCCCGTGCTGGCGGACATCGCCTGGACCGTGCGGGGCTGGCTCGGCATCTAGCGGCGCGGGGGGTGTCCGCGCCGGGGAAACGGCTGGTAATCATCTGAAAGGAACCGGATCATGGACCTGAGCAGACTGAAGTGGCCGATCATCATTCTGGTTGTCGTGGGCGTGGGCTGGCTGGGCTCCAGCGCGGGGGTCAACTACATGGTGAAGAAGTTCACCACCGCCACCCCCGGGCAGGACGCCGCCCAGGACAAGGTGGACGAGGCGGGCCTCAGCCGGGTCGGCGGGTATCTGCTCATGACCTTCCGCTACGCGCCCGCAGCCACGGTGTACCAGCTTGCCCTGGACCGCTACGGCACGAACGGGGTGAACTACTGGAACAACCAGTACTCCCTCGCCCGGTGCCTGGAGCACATGAACCGCTTCCAGGACAGCTACAACATCCTTCAGATGCTCATCGCCAACCACGCCCACAACATTGACGAGCGCGTGCCCGTGGACGACAACCTGGCCCTGCGAGCCGCCAAGCTCAAGGAGGTCAACGAACTTCCTTGAGCGCCGACCCCGGCATCGTCTTCGGCAGAATCCCCGTGCTGGAGTGCCTGCGCGCCCGGCGGCGTCCGCCCCGGCGGCTCTACATCCTCGCCTCGGCCGCGCGCGGCCTCGATGAGATCGTCTCCGCCGCCGCCGGCGTCCCCGTGGAGGAGACCGACCGCGCCGGCCTGGACCGGCTCGCCGCCGGGGGAAACCACCAGGGCGTGGTGCTGCGCGCCGCGCCCCCGGAGGTCTTTGACCTGGAGACCTGGCTGGAGCGCCACCCCGAGCCGGACGCCTTCGCCGTCCTGCTGGACTGCGTGGAGGACCCCCAGAACTTCGGCGCCGTCATCCGCTCCGCCGCCGCCTTCGGCGCCGCGGGCGTGCTCTTCGGCAAGGACCGCGCCGCGCCCCTGTCCCCCGCCGCGGTCAAGGCCGCCGCGGGCGGGGTGGAGCATGTGGACCTCGTGCAGGTGACCAATCTCGCCCGCGCCGTGGAGGGGATGCAGAAGGCGGGGTTCTGGGCGGCCGCGCTGGACGCGGGCGGGCAGAAGACGCTCTGGGACGCCGACCTCACGGGGCGCTCCCTGGTCGTCGTGGGCAACGAGGGCGACGGCATCCGCCGCCTCGTCCGTGACCGCTGCGACTTCATCGTCTCCATCCCCATGGCCGGGGCGATTTCCAGCCTCAACGCCTCCGTCAGCGCCGCCATCGCCCTCGCCGAGTGCCGGAGACGCCGTCCTGCCTAACGGGGGGTGCCCCATGCGATTTCGGGGTCAATGATGAGGGGGAGGGCGGGGTCGTGGGCGCCGGTGATGTCGAAGCCGTAGGTTTGGCCGTCCACCAGGCGGAACGCGGCCGCGACGGGCCGCTTTTCGCCGTTGACCTCCTGATAGACGAGGGGGGCGGCGTCCATCAGGGGCTCCCAGCCCTCCTTAACCCTGATTTCGAGGGTGCCGTCATCGCGCAGGGACAGGCCCTGGACGCCGTCGTAGCGCAGGGCGACGGGGCGCCAGTCGGCCCCGGGGGCGATGTGGAAGGTGTACTTGACGCCCGTGCGGCGGCCCGTGACCTCGAGGTCCACGCCGGGCCACAGAGAGGGATACCAGACGGACTCGTAGGAGGGCACGCCGGCCCGGTGGTTCTCCACGGGCCCGACGTTGTAGTTGTAGGTGCGCCCGGAGAGGCCGCGGCCCTCGGGGCTGACGGCCGCCGCGCCGTCAAAGAGCAGGGAGAAGGCGTGCATTTCGCGGGGTGCGGGGGCGCGGTCCTTCGCGTCCGGCGGGGCGGCGGGATCGGCCGCCGGTTCGGCCGCCGGTTCGGCCGCAGGCCGGGGCAGCTCGCGGAAAAGCTGGAATTTCGGCCCGCGGTCCGTCAGGCCGACATTCGCACCCTGGCCGTCGAGGGCGAAGCGGATCTCCGGCGCGCCCCACTGTCCGGCGTTCTCGATGAAAACCGACGGCCCCTGCATGAAGGACGCCACGGCCGCCTTTGCCTGGGGCGACGCCTCCGCGGGCGCCTGCGGGGCCGTCTCGGCCCCCGCCAGCACCGCCACCGCCACAAGACACCCCATCACCCACTGCCCAGACCGCTTGCTCATGGCATCCGCCCTTTCTGCCGGGACGGGCCGGACACGTTGCGGGATGCATTGCCCTTGCGGGAACGCAAAGGAGAACCGCCAACGGCCGTCCGATCGCCCCGGCCACTTGACAACAATGAGGGCAACCCCTCGCGGTAATCATAATGGGGTTCTTCCGGCCTGTCAAGGAAAATGCCGGAACGGGGACGGAGTGGTGGCGCGGGGGGGGCCGCACGGGTTGCCCCGGCGTACCGGCGGGGGATAGAGTGGAGCCAAATCCAACGGGAAAGGAGGCGGCCATGCGGTGTCTTGCGCGGGTGATGATCGGTGCGGCGGTTGCCGCGGCGGCGGGGTGCGCGGCGGCCCGCGCGGAGGAGATGCCCCGCGCCGACGGCTACCGCGGCATCTGGTACATGAACCAGCCCACGAAGGACGAGTACGCCTACAAGTACAGCGGCGGGCTGGGCACCTACTGCATGAAGCACATCCCCATGGCGGTGCACGCGCCGGCGGTGAACAAGACCTTCTTCGTCTACGGCGGCGTCGCGCCCGGCGGGAACTCCCTGCTGGAGATGGTCTCGTACTACGACCACGCCACGGGCAAGGTGCCGCGCCCGGTCATCCTGATGGACAAGAAGACCGACGACGCCCACGACAACCCGGTGATCTCCCTCGACGGGGACGGGCACCTCTGGGTCTTCGCCAGCTCCCACGGCACCTCGCGCCCGTCGTATGTCTTCCGCAGCGAGAAGCCCCACGACATCGGCGCGTTCGAGCGCGTGCTGGAAACCAACTTCTCCTATCCCCAGCCATGGCACATCGCCGGGGAGGGCTTTCTGTTCCTGCACACCCGCTACGCGCAGGGCCGCGGCCTCTTCTGCGCCGCCAGCCCCGACGGCCGGACCTGGTCCGAGCCGCAGTCCATCGCCCACATCGCCGAGGGGCACTACCAGGTGAGCTGGCCCTGCGGGAAGCGCGTCGGCACGGCCTTCGACTACCACCCGCCCAAGAAGGGCCTCAACTTCCGCACCAACCTTTATTACATGGAGACCGGGGACTTGGGGCGCACCTGGCGCACCGTGTCCGGCGAGCCCCTCACCGTGCCCCTCACGGAGGCGAAGAACCCCGCCCTCGTCCACGACTTCGAGGCCGAGGGCCTCCTCGTCTACGTCAAAGACCTCACCTACGACGCCGACGGGCGGCCCGCCGTCCTCATCGTCACCAGCCGCGGCTGGCAGCCCGGCCCGCAGAACGACCCCCACACCTGGCGCGTCGTCCGGTGGACCGGGGAGGCGTGGAAGACCGCCGACGTCGCCGTGTCGGACAACAACTACGACTCCGGCAGCCTCTACACCGGCCCCGACGGCGTCTGGCGCATCATCGGCCCCACCGAGCCCGGCCCCCAGGCCTACAACCCCGGCGGCGAGATCGCCCTGTGGTCCAGCCGCGACGGCGACACCTGGACCCGCGAACGCGTCCTCACGGCCCACAGCGAATACAACCACGGCCACGCCCGCCGCCCCCTCAACGCCAACCCCGGCTTCTACGCCTTCTGGGCCGACGGCCACGGCCGCCAGCCCTCCGACTCCCGCCTCTACTTCTGCGACATCACCGGGGAAAACGTCTGCCAGCTCCCCGTCACCATGACCGAAGACTTCCAGACCCCCGGGCGCGTCGGGCCGTAGGGGAAATGAAGAGAGCGGACCGGCGGAGCCGCGGTTCCGTAGCGCCGGCGTCCCGCCGGCCTTGTCTTTGGTTTTGCCCTCGTTCCCACCTTTCATTTGGGAACGGGCTTGTGTGCAAAGCTTTGCTTTGCCTTTCCGCCGGTTCTCCGAGACAGCCCCCCCGTTCGGCGCCATCGCGAAGCGGAGCTTCGCTGCCAAGCGCGTTCGCAAGTGAAACTTGGGAACGAGGGGAACAAGGCGAACGTGAACGCGGCAGGATGCCGCATCAGCCCCCGGCCTCCATCCCCCTCATCGGTGTTTATCGGTGTTCATCGGTGGTTGCTTTTGCGGTTTCCCCGCCGCCGTCATTGGCCAGCGCGCGGAGGAGGTCATGGCCGAGGGCCTCGTCGCAGGCGCCGGTGGCGAGCATCACGACCCCCGCCTGATGCTTCCTGGAGAAGCCCAGGAAGGAGCTGTACCCGCCCGTGCCGCCGTTGTGCCAGCACATCCCGCCGTCGAGGCCCCGGATGGGCATGGACATCAGGGCCAGGCCGATGGTGCAGCCGTCGAGCCCGGAGACCTCCGCCAGCGGTTCCCGGACACGCTCCAACACCGGGCCCAGCGGGCCCTCGGGCGCGCGGAGGTTCGCGCGCAGGTATTTCAGCAGGTCGCGCGCCGTGGACTTCAGGGCGCCGCAGCCCTGAAACCCGTCGGCAAAGGTCCAGGGCGGCATGGGGGAGAGGAGGCTGAACGGGCCGACGGCGAGGGGGCCGATGTACCCCTGGGCCAGCCGCCCGGCCTGGCCGGGGTCCAGGGTGACGGCGGTGTCCGTCATGCCCAGCGGGGCAAGCACGCGCCGCCGGACCAGCTCCCCGTAGGGCAGCCCCGCCTGCTGCGCGAGGGCATGGCCGAGCAGGCCCATGGCGAGGTTGGAATACTCGTCCGCGTCCCCCGGCGCGCGCGGCAGCGCATATTCCGCGAGATACCCCCGCACCCACTCCGCCGTGCCGTTGCGGTAGGGGTCCTCGGTCCGGCGCATCAGCAGGAGGTCCGCCACCGCGCCGGGCATCGGCATGTCCGGCATCCGCGGCAGCCCCGAGCGGTGCGTGGCCAGGTCCCTCAGCGTGATCCGGCGCCCGTCCTTTTCCGGGATCACCCATCCGGGCAGCAGCGCCGCCACAGGGTCGTCCAGCCCCGCCGCGCCGTCCTCCAGCAGCGCCGCGAGGGCCGCGCCCGTGAAGGTCTTGGTGATGGAGCCGATCTCAAACACCGTGTCGGCGTCCGGCGGGGCGGCGTCTCCGGCATGCGTCCGCCCCACACCGAGGAAATACCCCCTGTCCCCATGGACCACCCCGACGCACATGCCGACGCAGCCCACCGCGCGCTCCCGCGCCGCCCAGGACCGCACAACCTCCGTCAGGATCCCGATCTCCCGCCGCTCCAGTCCCGTGCCGTCGGGAAGCTCCGCCTGCCACCGGTGGACTGCGGGGTCATACGGCGGCCGCGGGAGCAGGCGGACCTGCGGATGCAGGTTCGCCAGCCACACCGCGCCCAGCGCCAGCAGCAGGACCCCCTCGATCCGGGTCCACCGCACCAGCCAGCGCGGCACGGGTTTCGCGGGCCTCCGCCGCAGGAAGCCCGAAACGCGCTGCAGCAGGCGGGTCAGCGACAGCCGGGCGAGCAGGCCGGGAAACAGGGTCTGCGCCGCGCCGGCCGCCAGGACCAGCGCCGCAACCGCGAGAAAGACCAGATAGGCGGACACCTGCGCCACGGCCCGGAGACCTCCATCCCGTTTCGGCATTCTACCACGGCACCGCGAAACGGCTCAAAGCCGCGAAGACAGAAGGGTCCGGAAAAGAGGAACGGGGGGGGAAAGAAGGGGGGAGGGAGGAAAAACTGGTCGGGGTGAGAGGATTTGAACCTCCGGCCTCTTCGTCCCGAACGAAGCGCGCTAACCGGACTGCGCTACACCCCGACTGTGCGCACATGGTAGCCCATGCGGCGGCGGCGGGGCAAGTTTTTCGCGGGGGAGCCTGGGCGGCGGCGCGCGCGGGGTGTCCCGGTCGCGCGCGGCCCGCCGCCGGGGTTCCGCTTCAGAAAAGCAAACCGGCCCGGAACCTTCGGGGTTCCGGGCCGGAACAGCGGAAAAAATGGTGGGCGATAATGGGCTCGAACCATCGACCTCCACGATGTCAACGTGGCGCTCTAACCAAACTGAGCTAATCGCCCGTGTTTTCAGCGGCCCTATCGTAGCAAATCCCGCGGGAACCTGTCAATAATGTGGCGGGAACCCCGTGCAAGCCCGGCAGTTGGCCGCACTCCCGGCGGCGGCGCCCGGCAGCCCGCCCCCTCCCTTTTTGGCCTGCCGGTCACGATACTCTTGACAAAAACGCGGAGATTGGTTACAGTTTAGTTGTCAGGGTGCCCCGGAGGCATTCTGAAAAGGCATCCAACCCCTTCGGGCTTCGCCCGGAAACATGGAGTGGCACATCATGCGCAGACGTGGATTTACCTTGATTGAGCTGCTGGTGGTCATCGCGATCATCGGCATCCTGGCGGCGATCCTGCTGCCGGCGCTGGCGCGCGCGCGCGAGTCGGCACGGCGGGCAAGCTGCCAGAACAACCTGAAACAGCTCGGGCTCACCCTGAAGATGTACGCGAATGAGGCCAAGGGCTCGTTCCCCACGATTGACATCTTCTCGTGTCAGGACGCATTTGCGACGGGCACGGACCCCTCCTTCGTGCTGAACATGATGCAGGTGTTCCCCGAGTACCTGAGCGATCCCGAGGCGACGCTGTGCCCCTCCGACCCGGACGGGACGGACGTGGCGACGGTGTTTGACGAGGCGGACAACATGGCGATGGTGTGGGGCGGCAGCGGCATGGTCAACACGACCGGCGTCCCCAACAAGGAGTTCTACCCCTGCGAGTATGACAACGACAATGCCAGCTACTTCTACATGGGCTGGGCGCTGCAGTACCCGGGCATCACGGACGACCCGCACATCTTCCCGAACACCGGGGGGGGGCAGATGGCCCTGCTCAACGATGCGGTGGCCTACTTCATCGCCAAGGGCATTGACTCCACCGTGATGCAGTCGTTTTCCGCGGCGATTCAGCAAATGATGACGCGCATGAACGACCCGGCGCTGGACGCCCTCGACCCGCTGGACGAGGACATCGACGCCGGCAGCGTGACGGTGTACCGCCTGCGCGAGGGCATCGAGCGCTTCTTCATCACGGACATCAACAATCCCGGCGCGAGCAACATGGCGCAGAGCACCCTCAGCGTCATGAGCGACTGGGTCAACTCCAAGACCGGCAAGGACGACATGCAGTTCAACCACCTGCCGGGCGGCTCGAACGTGCTGTTCATGGACGGCCATGTCGAGTTCCTGCGCTACCCGAACGTGTGGCCCGTGAGCCCGCTGTTCGCGGGCATCATCGCCGGCTGACGCGCCGCGCCCCTCCCGCCTTTTTGCCGGCGGCCGGAACACAGTGTTCCGGCCGCCGGTTCCTTTGTGGCCGGATGCGTGCCGTTGACTCCCCCGGCGGCCGCGGCGTATGGTAGCGCCCATGTCCACCGTGCGGCTTGACATCGCCGATCCTTTGACCCGGCTGACCCTGGAGGCCCTCCTGCGCGCCGCCGGGCACGCCGTGTGCCATGACGGGGGGGATGTCCTCGTCACCGACACGCCGCGCCATGCCGTGGAGGCCGCCGCGGCCCTCCCCGCGCTGGTGGTGGCCATGCCCGCCGGGCTGCCGGAGGCGGCTGCGGCCGTGGCCGCGGGCGCGGCGGGGATCATCCACCTGCCGCTGGTGCCCGGCGAGGCCACCGCGCTCGTGCGGCGCGCCGTGACCGGCCGCACGGCGGACCCGGACACGCCCGCGCCGGGCGAGGACCTGTCCCTGGCGGCCGCGGAGCGCCGCCATATCGTGCGGGTGCTCCGGCTGTGCCACGGCAACCGCGCCGAGGCCGCCCGCGTGCTGGGCATCGGCCGCAACACCCTGTGGCGCAGGCTCCGCGACACCGGCCCCACCCCCTGATTTTCCCCCCGCGAAAGGATTTGCCCAAACGATGAACACCGCCCTTGACTGCATCCCCTGCCTGGTGCGCAGCGCGCTCGACGCCTCCCGCCTCTTCACCGACGACCCGGCGGTCCACGAGCGCATCGTGCGCGAGGTGCTGCAAACCACCGCCGCCATGGACCTGTCCATCCGGCCGCCCCTCATGGCCCAGCGCATCCACCGCCGCCTGCGCGAGCTGACGGGCAACGGCGACCCCTACGGCCCCGCCAAGGAGCGGTTTAACGCCCTCGCCGCGGAGCTGCTGCCCGCGCTCGAGGCGGAGCTGGACGCCGCGGCCGACCCGTTCAACATGGCGGTCCGCCTGGCCATCGCGGGGAACATCATTGACCTGGGCCCCAACCTCCACCTGTCCGAGGCGCACATCCGCGCAAGCCTGGAGCAGGCCCTCGCCACCCCCCTCGACGGCGACTCGGACGCCTTCCGGCGGGAGATTGACGCCGCCCGCGACATCCTCTACCTCGCCGACAACGCGGGGGAGATCTACTTTGACCGGCCCCTGCTCAAGCGCCTGCCGGCGGGCCGGGTCACCGTGGCCGTGCGCGGCCTGCCCGTGCTCAACGACGCCACGCTGAAGGACGCCCGCGAGGCGGGGCTCCACGAGCTGGCCCGCCTCATGGACAACGGGTCCGACGCGCCCGGCACGGTGATTGAGGAGTGCAGCGACGCCTTCCGCGCGGCCTTCGAGAACGCCGACCTCCTCATCGCCAAGGGCCAGGGAAACTTCGAGACCCTCATCGGCTGCGGCCGCCCCGTGTGGTACCTCTTCAAGGCGAAATGCGCCGTCGTCGCCCGGGAAGTGGGAAAACCCCTGAACACCCACCTGCTGATGCGCGAGCCCGGGAAAAACTAAAAGTTGTCAGACCGGTCGGACAAGTCGGACCTGTCCGACAGGTCAGCCGTTGCCGTTGAGCCGCGCGAAACTCTTCCGGTTGTCGGCGTGGAGCCGTTTGAACACCGCGTAGTTGCGGTCGTAGACCGCGCGGTGAGTCGGGTCGGGCGTGTGGGTGCGCGTGATCCGCACGGACCGGGCGACCGCCGGGAAGTCGGGGTAGACGCCCAGGGCCAGGCCGCAGCAGGCGGCGGCGCCCGCGGCGCCGGCGTTCTGCGGGTTCTCCACCACGGCGACGGTGCGGCCCGTGATGTCGGCGAGCATTTGCGCCGTGACGGACGAGAGCGCGCCGCCGCCCACGAAGCGCAGCGGGTCGTTGATGGGGAACTTCCGCGCCATGCACTCCAGATACCAGCGTTTCTGGTAGAGGATGCCCTCGACCACCGCGCGGATGAGCCTCCGCTTTCCCGTGTCCAGGCTGAGGTTAAAGAACATGCCGCGCGCGTTGGGGTCCTCGAAGGGAGACCGGTTGCCGTGGAGCCAGGGGGTGAAGATCACGCCGCCCGCGCCGGGCGGGGCCTCGCCGACCACCTGTCCGAGGTACTCCAGCAGCGTGGTGTGGCGCGTGTCGGGGTCCTCGGTCATGGGACGCTTGGAGAGGTAGACCCCGATCTCGTCGAGGGCGATGTGGTCGCGCACCCACTCCAGGCACTTGCCCGAGGTTTCCTGCTCGCCGATGTAGTTGTAGTGGCCCGGCCGCGCGCCGAGGATGGACGCCATGAAGTGCGTGATGTCCAGGGTGCGGCGCGTGAGCACGGCGGCCACCCACCCGGAGGTGCCGATGTAGACGTGCGTGTCCCCGGGCTCCACGCACCCCGCGCCCAGGGCCTGCATGGTCAGGTCGCCGCCGCCGTTCACCACGGCGATGCCCGGCTCCAGGCCGAGGTCGCGGGCCGCCTCCGCCGTGAGGGCGCCCGCCGTCTCCGCCGCCTTCACCACCGGGGGCAGGTGCGCCGGGTTCACGCCGTGCATCCGGCAGAGCAGGCCGCTCCAGCCGCGGCCGCCCCCGCGCGTGTCGTAGAGGAAGGTGGCGTGGGCGCCGTCGTCCGTCATGGCGGGGCGGCCCGTGCAGCGCAGGGCGAGGTAGTCGCGGATGTCGAGCCACCACGCCAGCCGCGCGAAGAGCTCCGGCTCGCACTCGCGCATCCACAGGTACTTCCAGACGGGGTCCTTCACGCTCGCCGACACGCCGCCCGCCAGGGGGAGCGACGCGGCGAGCAGGGGCGCGTGAATGCCGCTCACGGCGGGGAAGCGCCGCAGGATGCGGGCGCACTGCGCGCCGCCGCGCTGGTCCATGTAGGTCATGCCCCGCCGCAGGGCGCGGCCCGACGCGTCCACGGGCACGAAGCTCTGCATGCCGGCCGAGAAGGAGACGGCGCGCACGGCGGCCGGGGGGACGCCGCAGTCCCGCAGGACCGCCGCGGTGCCCTCGGCCAGGGCGCGCCACCAGTCGTCGGGGTCCTGCTCCGACCCGCCTTCGGGGGTGATGTGGAGGGGGTACTCGCGCACGGCGCGGCCCAGCAGCTCCAGGCGTTCCCCCAGGCGGAAAAGGCAGGTCTTCGCGCCCGTCGTGCCGACATCGTAGCCGATGACGAGGGGGGCGTCCATCGGGGTCACTTTTTCTCCCACTGCTTGGAGTATTTTTTCAGGAAGACCTGGTGCATGACCCACGCCTCAAACTTGTTGATGCCCTTCGCGCCGCCGAGGAACTCCGCCTCGATGAAGGCCTTGCAGCCCTTCTCCAGCACCTGGCAGCACAGCAGCGCCTCGTCCAGCGAGCGGCCCAGGCAGACCGCGCCGTGGTTCGCCATGAGCGCCGCCATGCGCCCCTGGAGGGCCTTCATGGTCACGCGGACAATCTTTTTCGTGCTCGGCAGGGCGTAGTCCGCCACGCGCACGCTGGGGCCGATGAGCTGGGCGACGTCGTCCAGGATCGGCGGCAGCTCCCGCCGCGCGGCGGCCAGCGTGGAGGCGTTGGGCGAGTGCGCGTGGATGACCGCGTTGATCTCCCTGCGCTCCAGGTAGACCGTGCGGTGCAGGTCGCGCTCGCTGGAGGGCTTGGGCCCCTCCCATTCCCCCGTGGCGAGGTCCACCACCGGCATGTCCTCCGCCGCGAGGGCGGCGTAGTCCGCGCCGCTGGGCGTGACCACCATCTTGTCGCCCACGCGGACGCTCACATTGCCCCAGGTGCCCACGACCAGGCCCGTCTCCACGAGCCGCAGGCCCATCTGCCGGACCGCCTCCCTTGCCGCGCCGATGTCGCTCATGTCGTTGCTCCCTTCGCCGAAACGTCCGCCTGCGCCAGCACGCGCCCAAAGCGCGCGAGGGCGTCGTCAACCACCTCGTCCGTGTCCGCCGCGCTGGTGTAGAGGCGGCTGCCCGCCAGCGTGACCAGCCCCTCGGCGGCGTAGGCCGCGCCGTACTCCTCCATGGCGTGCTTGCGGGTCTTGATCTCCTTCAGCACGCTCAGGATGCGCAGGTAGTTCAGCTCGATGAACATGGCCGCCACGGTCTCCAGGTGGCAGATGGACCCCTGGTTGTACGCCGCGAAGGGGAGCCCGTTGTCCTGGATGATCTTCTGAAGGCCCTTCGTGAGCCGGTCGCCCGCGCGGCCCGCCACGGCGCACGCGTTGGTGCGCGCAATCTCCTGGATGGCGAAGTAGCCCGCCGCCGCGCTCAGGGGGTTCGCCGCCAGCGTGCCGCCGACGTAGGCCCGCTTCTTCCCGCTCTCGAGCCCCGCCGCCATGCGCAGGATCAGGTCGCGCCGGCCGCCCACGCCGCCCGCGGCGGGATAGCCCCCCGCCACCACCTTGCCGAAGACCGTCAGGTCGGGCCGCACGTTGAAATAGCCCTGCGCGCCGCCCAGGCCGATGCGGAACCCCGTGACCACCTCGTCGAAGATCAGCAGGGCGCGGTACTTGTCGCACAGCCGCCGCACGCCCGCGTTGTACTCCCTGTCCACGGGCCGCGTGCCGCTTTCCGGGCCGACGGGCTCGATGAGCACCGCCGCCGTGCCGCCGCGCAGGCGGTTGCAGAACAGCACCCGCTCGAGGCTGTCCAGGTCGTTCGGCGCGGCCTCGTGCGTGTACTTCACGCAGGACCGGGGGATGCCGTGGGCCTCGAAGCGGCCGGACTTCGGGATCTTCAGGCTGTACACCATCTGGTCCGACCAGCCGTGGTACGCGCCGCCGATCTTGATGACCCGCTTTTTGCCCGTGGCCAGCCGGGCCACGCGCACCGCCGCCATCACCGCCTCCGTGCCGCTGCCCAGCATGCGGAACATCTCCACGGCGGGCATGTGGTGGTTGATCTCCCGCGCGATCTTCAGCTCGAACTCGTGGAAGAGCCCCGTCACGGGGCCGCACTTGCGCAGCAGCTCCATGACCGGCTCCAGCACCGCCGGCGGGTTCGACCCCAGCACCGTCGGCCCGCCCGCCTGGAGGAAGTCAATGTACTGGTTGCCGTCCACGTCGTACAGATAGGCCCCCTCGGCGCGGTCCATCACCAGAGGGAAGGGGTAGTTGAACGACAGGTTGTGCTGCACGCCGCCGGGGATGAACTGCTTGGCCTCCTCGACCAGGGCGCGCGATTTCGGGCACTGGCGGTCGAGGCGGTCGAGCCAGCCCTTCATGGCGTCGCGCTTGAGCGTGACGGGGGGCTGCTTCATGAGGGCGTCAATCTGTCCGTAGATTTTTCCGGCGTCCGGGTATTCCGAGATGGCGTATGACATGGCGCTGCACTCCGATCGGTTGGCGTCCGCGATTGGTGCGACCATTATAGGGGCTGCGGCCGCCCATTACAACGCCCCCCCCAGGGCAATCGCACTAAAATGTCCCTCGAGAAACGCCTGCGAGCGGCATGGACGTCCCTTGGTTATGTGATTCTGTCTTTGTTGTCCCAACGGGACATCCGCCTATAGCCCAGGCCAGGCCGCCGCC
>JAAYBR010000021.1 GCA_012730045.1 Candidatus Hydrogenedentota bacterium
ACTGCCCCGCAGGTCTTCTTCGTACCGCAGGCGTCCCGCCTGCCTTGTCTTTGGGCTCTCGCCGTAATTTCGGCTGCCCCGTTGGGGCATGGTCCTTCTTTCCCGGCAACCCAGGGCAGGCCTGGCCTGGGCTATATTCGGAAACGCTTTCAGCGTTGAAGGGGGCGGGCGGCGGGAAATTACCAGACTCCATCCAGAAAGCACCCACGGATTCTAGTGCGATTGCCCTGAACGCCCCCCCGGCGGCCCGCCGGTCATTTCAGCGTCTTGCGGAACCGCGCCGATGCCAGCAGCAGCACGAACACCCCCAGCCCCGCGAGGATGGCGCCGTTCTGCCACAGGTCGGCGAAGCCCGCACCGCGCAGGATGATCCCCCGGAGGATGCGCAGGAAGTAGGTCGCCGGCACGGCCTGGCCGATGTAGTAGATGATCTCGGGCATGGTTTCCTGCGGGAACATGAACCCCGACAGGAGGAACGAGGGGAGCAGCACGAGGAAGGCGTACTGGAGGGCCTGGATCTGGTTGTCCGCGAAGGTGCTGACCAGCAGGCCGAAGGCGAGGGTGGTGAAGAGGAAGAGCAGGGTGAACCCCGTCAGCAGCAGGAGGCTTCCGGCGATGGGGACGTGGAAGAGGAAGCGCATGAGGATCAGGACGAAGGAGGCCTCCAGGATGCCCACGAAGAAGAAGGGCACGAGCTTCCCGAGGATGAGCCCCAGCCGCGACACGGGCGTCACCATGAGCTGCTCCAGCGTGCCGTGCTCCTTCTCGCGCACGATGGCGAACGCCGTCAGCAGCATGACGACCACCTGCAGGATCACGCCGACCAGGCCGGGGACCATGAAGTTGGCGGTGCGCATGTCGGGGTTGAACAGGACGCGGTTGCGCGTGTCCACCGCCAGCTCCAGATTGCCGCCGAGTTTTTCCGCGGCGACCCGCATGGACGCGATCATGCCGATGGCGTTGCTGGTGGACAGGGCCTGCATGGCCGAGGTGGAGTCGCTGCCGTCAATGAACACCTGCACCTGGGCGCCGCGCCCCTCCAGCAGGCGGTCGGTGTAGTCCTCCGGGATCTTGATGCCCACCTTGGCGCGCCCGGCCACGATCTCCTGGTTCACCGCCTGGTCCGACCCGACATGCCCGACGATGCGGAAGCAGCCCGAGCCCGTGTAGGCCTCCAGCAGCTCCCGGGCGCCCCGGCGCCCGTCCAGGTCGTAGACCACCGTGGGGATGTGCTTGACGTCGAGGTTGACCGCGTAGCCGAAGATGACGAGCTCCAGGCAGGGGATCAGCAGGATCAGGAAGAGGGTGCGCGGGTCGCGCAGGATGTGGTGCGTCTCCTTGTAGACGATGGCGGCGAGCCCCCTAAACATCGTCGCGGCCCTCCGCCCGCTCCAGCGCCCGCCGGCGCGTCAGCGTCACAAACACGTCCTCCAGCGTGGCCGGGATGGGCTTGATCCCCGCCCCGGGGAACCCGGCGCGGTCCAGGTCGTTGATGAGGCGGCCCGAGCAGCCCCGGTCGGCCAGCACGTGCAGCACGTCGGCGAAAATGGTCGCGTCGTGGACATAGCCGAAGGCGGTGAGGGCGCGCATGGCCGCGGCCACGCCGGGCACGCGCACCTCGAGCCGCTCCGCGCCCCCGGGCGTCACGTCGGGCAGCCGTTTCAGCTCGGCGGGCGTGCCGTAGACAATCAGTTTCGAGTAGTAGATGTAGCCGATGTGGCTGCACCGCTCCGCCTCGTCCATGTAGTGCGTCGTCACGAAGAAGGTGACGCCGCGGCCCGCCAGGTCGAAGAGCAGGTTCCACAGGTCCCGCCGCGCCACCGGGTCAATGCCCGCCGTCGGCTCGTCGAGGAACATGAGCCGGGGCCGGTGCACCAGCGCGCAGGCCAGCGCCAGCCGCTGCTTCCACCCGCCCGACAGCGCGCCCGCCTGCTTGCGGCGGTGGTCGCCGATGCCGACGATGCCGATGACCTCCTCCATCCGCGCCGCGCGCTCGCGCCGGGGGATGCCGTAGACGCCCGCGTAGAACCGCAGGTTCTCCATGACCGACAGGTCCCTGTACAGGCTGAACTGCTGGGACATGTACCCGATGCTGCGCTTGACGGCCTCGCTCTCCGTGTGCACGTCGCGGCCCAGCACGGTGGCCCGGCCGCCGGTCGGGCGCAGGAGCCCGCACAGGATGCGGATGAGCGTGGTCTTGCCCGAGCCGTTCGGGCCGAGAAACCCGAAGATGTCCCCCTCCAGCACGTCGAGGCTCACCCGGTCCACCGCCGTGAAGGCCCCGAAGCGGCGCGTCACCCCGTCGGCATGAATGATGAGCGGCCGGTTTTCGGGCATGGGGGCGGCCACGGGCTTATTTCTCCGGAGGGTCGGGCATGTGGGCGGTCACGGTCATGCCGGCGCGCAGCTTGCCGCCGTGGGAGTGCAGCCGCAGCTTGACGGCGAACACCTGCTGCACCCGCTCCTCCTCCGTCTGGAGGTTGCGCGGCGTGTATTCGCCCTCCGAGGCGATGCGGGTCACCTCCCCCTCGAACCGCTCCGCTCCGTGGGCGTCCGCGGTCAGCGGGATTTTCTGGCCCACGCGCAGGCCGCCCAGCAGCGCGGCGCCCGCATACACCGTCACCTCCAGGTCCTCGGGGTCCACGATCCGCGCCACGGCCCCCGGCTTCACCAGGTCGCCCGGGCGCAGGTCCAGCGACTCCACCACGCCCGGCGAGGGCGCGGTCACCGT
Organism: Candidatus Hydrogenedentota bacterium; assembly: GCA_012730045.1. Classification (NCBI taxonomy): domain Bacteria; kingdom Pseudomonadati; phylum Candidatus Hydrogenedentota; species Candidatus Hydrogenedentota bacterium. Next base: position 2,732 of record JAAYBR010000021.1, read on the forward strand.
CATCTCCCCCAGGTTCACCCGCGCGCGCTCCAGCGCCGCCGCCGCCGCGTCGCGCGCGGCCCCCGCCGCCGCCTTGTCCTCGTCGCGCGGGCCGCGCCGCACCTCGTCCAGCGCCGCGGCGGCCCGGTCGCGGTCGGCGCGGGCCATGCCGATTTCCTCGTCCCGCGCCCCGGTGACCAGCGCGTCCAGCTTCTCCCGGGCGATGCGGAGCTGCGCCGCCGCCGCGTCCGCCGCCGTCCGCGCCCGGTCGAAATCGCTCTTGGACACCGCGCCGCGCGCGTGCAGCGTGGTGATCCGCCCGAAATCGGCCGAGGCGGTGGCGTCCGCCGACGCCGCCGCGTCCACGGCCGCCTGGGCCGCGCGCTTCTCCTCGGCCCGCGCGCCGTTCTCCAGCAGGCGCAGCCGCTCCTCCGCGGCCTTCGCCGCCGACTCCGCCTGGCGGAGCTGCTCCTCCGTCGCGCCCCTGTCCAGTTTCGCCGCCATCGCCTCCGTGCGCGCCAGGTCCGCCTCCGCCGCCCGCACCAGCGCCGCCGCGTCCGAATCCTCCAGCCGGAGCAGCACGTCGCCCGCGCGCACCGCGTCCCCCTCGCGCGCCGTCACCTCCGCCACGCGGCCGCCCACGCGCGACCCGACGTCCACCCCCTTGCCCCGGATCTGCCCGGTGACGGCGATGCGGGCGTCCTGCATGGGCTTGCAGGCGCAGGGCGCCAGCGCGCACAGTGCCGCACACACCAGGGGGAAAGCGGTTCTCTTTGGCACGGGTCCTCTCCCGGCGTCCCCGTCAGGGCGGGGCGCCAAGCCGAACACGGCCGCGGGCCGGACTCAACCTTCCGCCCCGCGTCAGGGAAGATTATCCCAAACAGTACCCGCGCATTCCATTTTCATCACGGCGGCCGCCGCCGTGCCCCAAAACCCGGTGTGGTATCATGGAAAAAGCGCACCCATGAACGAAGACATCACCATAGAGGAACTCGCCCGCCGGGACACCGTGCTCAGCACGGTGATGGACAGCCTTTTCGACGGCGTGTACATCACGGACAATGCGAGGCGGATTGTCTTCTGGAACCGGGGCGCCGAGGCCATCACCGGCTACTCCGCCGAAGAGGTCGTTGGGCGGTTCTGCCACGATGCCGTTCTGGACCATGTGGACGGGGAAAACTGCCCCCTTTGCCGGGACAGGTGTCCGATTGTGCGCTGTCTTGCCACGGGGGAAAACGTGCGCGAGAAGGTTTATCCGAGGCACAAGTCCGGCCGGCGTTTCCCCGTGGTCACGCACATATCCGCCCTGCGCGCCCCGGGGAGCGGGATCGTGGCCGCCGTCGAGGTCTTCCGCGACGTCTCGGCGGAAGAGGCGCTGGAGACGCTCCAGAAGAAATTCGACGAGCTCATGCAGTCCTTCGTCTCCAAGTCCACCTATGAGCGCGTCCTGGCGCAGGCCCGCAGCGGGGACGCGGCCTCCGCCGAGTTGCGCGACCTGACGGTCTTCTACCTTGACGTGGCCGGGTTTACGGCCTTTTCCGAGACGAACGGCCCCCTGGCCGCGGTGCGCCTGCTCAACGACGTCTTCGGCATGTGCGGCCTCATCACCCGGGAGCACCGGGGCGACATAGACAAGTTCATCGGCGACGCCATCGTGGCGGTTTTCCAGGACCCGGAGGACGCCGTTCGCGCGGCGCTGCGGATCGCCCACGAGGCCCTGCCCGCGCTCAACGCCGCGCGTCTGCGGGAGGGGCTTCCGCCCGTCCGGGTGCGGATGGGCGTGCACAGCGGCCAGGTGGTGCAGGGCGTCATCGGCACCGGGGACCGCAAGGACCTCACGGTGATCGGCGACGTGGTCAACCTCGCCAGCCGCCTGGAAAGCCTGTGCACCCCGGGCGAGGTGGTCGTGTCGGACGCCTGCCACGCCCGGCTGTCCCCGGGGCTCCGGGACCGGTTCGTCGCGCGCGGGTCGGTCTCCGTCAAGGGGCGGGTGACGCCCGCCGAAATCTACGAATCGCGGCGGGAGGGCGGCGGCGCGCCCGCCTGACTGTCGGCGCCGGAACCGGCAGAGACAACCGGAGAGGTTTCCATGACCACACTTGCCTTGTTGGGAATGACATTGCTGTCGGCCACCGTCCTGCCGGTCACCGTGACCGGCCCCTGGGCCGTGGAAACCGGGGCCGCAACGGTGACTGTCGGCGGCACGACCCTCGACGTCACTGGGCCTGCTGCGTTTGAGATTGCCCCGCCGAAGCGGGAAACCATGCGCGGCGAGGCGTACGCGGGCATTCCCGTGTTCAACCCGAAGGCCGGGGGGTGGGTGAAGGGCGCGCGTCTGAAGCCCCTCATCGCCGAGGAGTGCACCGCCACGGGCGCGCTCGTGCCGGACAGCCTGCGGCTGAGGCCCGCGCCCGACGCGGACACGGTGTTCACCCCCGGCGTGGACTACGACCTGGACCCCTTCTGGGGCACTTTCGGGCGGCTGGAGGGCGGCGCGATCCGCGAGGGGCAGACGGTCTACGCGGACTACGCCTACGAGCTCAGCCGCCTCGACAGCATCGCCGCGGACGCCACCGGCGCGCTGCGGCTGGTGCCGGGCGCGCCCGCGCCCGCGCTGGCCCTGCCGCCCGCGCTGAACCCCGGCGAGACGGCCGTGGTGAACGTGTTTGTCCCCGCGGGCTGCGCCGCCCTCACGGACGAAAACCTCTACCCCGTGGACTTCGCCCCGCCGTCCGCGCCCGCCGCGCCGACGGCGGAGACGCTGCTCCCCAGGACTCTGGCGAAACTGCGGAACGGCGAGCCGCTCACGGTGGTGGCCTTCGGCGACAGCGTCACCAACGGCGGCGGCGTGGGCGACCGCACAGAGTTGTGGTACCAGAACGTCTTCGTTGCGCGGCTGAAAGAGCGGTTCCCAAAGGCGCAGATCACCCTGCACAACGCGGCGTGGCCCGGCGGCCACAGCAGGGGCTATCTGGAGGCCCCCGCCGGGGGCACCTATGACTTCCAGCGCGACGTGCTAGACCGGAAGCCCGACCTCGTCACCATCGAGTTTGTGAACGACGCCTACCTCGACGAGGAGGCCGTGCAGGCCCATTACGCGGGCCTCCTCGCCCGGCTCCACGGCGCGGGCGCGGAGGTCATCCTCATCACCCCGCACCTCGTCCGGCCCGACTGGCTCGAGACGGACACGCTCAAGGTGGCGGAGGATCCCCGGCCCTACGTGCGCGGGCTGCGCCGCTTCGCCGCGGAGAACCATGTCGCCCTTGCCGACGCGTCGCGCCTGTGGTGCCGCCTGCACGCGCAGGGGCTCCCGTACATCACCCTGCTCGCCAACGCCATCAACCATCCCGACGCGCGCGGCCAGGCCCTCTTCGCCGACGCGCTCATGGCCCTCTTCCCCGGCGGCTGACCCGGTGGCGCCCCGATCAGACAGCGAAGAGCTGCGGCCGGCTTCCCGGGCCGCTCGAAAGCTTGGAAACGCTTTTGATGTCCTCTGTGAGGCGTTCCACGGCGGGCGTCCCCAAAGGGGGAAAATGCGGGCACACACAAGAGCGGTCACGGTTCATTTTGAGACGCCCCGGGAACAGGGCCCCTCCTGCTCCGCGTCCCCCCGGAGCAGGGGCAGGAACTTGTGGTTGGCCTTGGGGAAGGCGAGGGTGTCGAAGGCCTCCGGGGACACCCAGCGCAGCTCCGTGTGGGCCAGGGCGGCGGGCTCGCCCGCCGTGATCGCGCAGCGGTAGACGGACATGACGATGCGGAAGTGGGTGTAGGCGTGGCGGACGCAGGCGACGAGTCCGCCGGCACACACTTCGACGCCCAGTTCCTCGCGGCATTCGCGCGCGAGGGCGAGGGCGTGGTCCTCCCCCTTCTCCACCTTGCCGCCGGGGAACTCCCAGAGGCCGCCCAGCATGCCGCCGTGCGGCCGGCGCCCCACCAGAAAGCATCCGTCGCGCTCGATGACGGCGGTGACGATCTCATGGAGGGGCGTGGCGGCCTTGGGCTTGCGCACGGGCAGTTCGGCCTCGCGGCCCTCCGCATGGGCGCGGCATTCGGAGGCCACGGGGCAGGCCATGCAGGCCGGGGCGCGGGGCGTGCACACGCGCGCGCCCAGCTCCATCATGGCCTGGTTGAAGTCGCCGGGGCCGCGCGGCGGCACGAGGGTCTGGGCCAGCCGCCACAGCTCCCGCTCCGTGGCCGGGTCGTCTATGCAGTCGTCCAGCGCGAAGAGCCGCGCGAGCACGCGCTTGACGTTGCCGTCGAGCACGGCGACCCGCTCGCCGAAGGCGATGCTGGCGACGGCGGCGGCGGTGTAGGGGCCGATGCCGGGGAGCATGCGGAGCTGCGCGGCGGTCTCGGGGAAGCGGCCGCCGTGCTGCTCGCAGACCATGCGGGCGGCGGCGTGGAGGTTGCGCGCGCGGGAGTAGTAGCCGAGCCCCTCCCAGAGTTTCAGCACGGCCTCCTCCGGCGCGGCGGCCAACGCCTCCACCGTGGGGAAGGCGGCCACAAAGCGGTTGTAGTAGGGCGTGCCCTGGTCCACCCGCGTCTGCTGGAGGATGATCTCGGAGACCCAGACGGCGTAGGGGTCGGTGGTGCCCCGGAAGGGCAGGTCGCGGGCCTCGGCCTGGAACCAGGCCAGCAGCCGCTCCCTGAGCGCCCGGGGGTTTCTCACGGGGCGAGGTCCGCCGGGAGCGTCTCGCCCAGCGCCTTCAGCGGGCACTCGGCATAGAGCGCCTTCAGGCGGGCGGCGTGGTCCGCGCCCAGGGCGGCGTAGGCCGCCAGCCCCGCGCGCACGTCGCGCCGCTCCGCGTCGGCGTGGTTGCACCGGTTGGCGGGGACGCCCGAGTTCAGCAGGGGCAGGTTCGAGAGTTTTCCCTCGTGGCGCTCCATGAGCCGCAGCAGCTTTGCCGCGTTCAGCACCGACGGGTCCGGCACCGCGTCGCGGTAATGCCTCGTGAACGAGTCGGGCCCGGCGTTCCAGTTCCAGGAATTGTGCCCGGCGAAGGGCAGCGGGCCGCCCTCGTCCATGTAGAACAGCGACCACTGGTGGTCCGGGCTCCAAGTCTTGTCAATGTGCTTCTGCTTCTTCTTGGGCATCTGCTTCGGGTCGAGGACCATTTCCCGCGTGTAGGCGAAGCCGTCCTCCGGCCGGGGCTCCACGTGGATGAAGACCTTCTCCGGCGGCAGGCACTCCTCGAAGACCTTCCGGGCCTTGTCGTTCGCCGTGAGCCCCTCGAAGTCGCGCCGGTAGCCCTCCGGGAACAGCGCGGCGTCCGGCGCGCGGAAGTGCGTGCGCGACATCTGCTCCATGGGCACCAGCATGTCGCCCGTGGCGCTGGTGACCAGCACGGGGTTGGCGATGCGGTCGAGCATGGAGACGGGGCTGAGCCAGTACCACGCGTCCGCCGAGAGGTCGCGGGGGAAATAGGCGTAGGCCATCTCGGCGAGGCCGGTGACCATGCCCGCCACCGGCAGCGGGGACTCCGCCTCGTGCCCGGGGAACCCGCTGAAGGCGCGGTTCGCCTCCAGATAGCCGATGTTGTAGCACCAGTTCACGACGGGCACGTCGGCGGTGGTGGAAGTGACGGGGAACATGTCGGCGCTCATGGCCAGGGCCATGTAGCCGCCCTGGCTGCCGCCGTCAATGTGCATCCGCGCCGGGTCCACGAAGGGGCAGCGCCGCGCCCACTGGATGACGGCGCGCGCGAGGTTGTTGCCGTTGCCCACCGACACGTCAATGGGCGACTCGCCGTCCGCGCCGGTGTAGGCCGCCGTGAAGACGGCCCAGCCCTTGCCCGCCCACTGCTTCGCGCCGCCGGTGTCCTTCTCGTAGTGGACATGGCAGAACGCGGGCAGCCGCGTGCCGGGCACGGCGGCCTTGCGGGGGAAGACTACGCGGGCCAGCCCGGTCTTCTCGTCGCCCAGCACGCCCAGATAGGGCACGCGCACCGTCACCACCCCGCAGGGCCCGTCCGCCTCCTCGGAGACGACGGTCACCGCGCCCGCGAATCCGGACTCCGTCGGAACCACCCCCTCGACAAACCCCGCGCAGGCCGGCATCGCCAGCACGGCGGAAAGCAGCAGGGCCAGAAGGGCCGTTCGTGCAAAGCGACGCGGAGAACAAGTTCGGTTCATGGAAGGCTTTCTCCAATAGATGTCAGCATCGCGTGAGAGCGGTTCACCCTGTCTATCCCCCTCCTGTCCACCGCTCTGCCCGTCACCCCCGCGAACGCGGGGGTCCATGCCTTCGGCGCGCGGCGCAACCCGCTGACCCAAGATGGGTTCCCGCGTTCGCGGGAATGACGGATGGGGGCTTCTCTGCATCGAGGAGTCGCACGCCGGCAAGAAGCCGCCCGTTTGCGCGTTCCCCGGAGAAGAAGAGGAGAGACGGACTCCGGTGATGCGGGCGAGTGATCCCATGGGCCAAACGTCCTTCTACAGCTTCTTGACGCGGATATTGCGGAACCAGGCGGGCGACCCGTGGTCGGAAAGGCAGATGAACCCCCTGCGCAGGCGCCAAACCAGCTCCGGGTGCTCGTCAAAGTTCACATCCTGGATCTGCACGCCGTTCAGCGTCGCCTGGTAGTGCGGGCCGTTGAGCATGATCTCCACCTCGTTCCACTCGCCCTCGGGGCGGGCGGCCAGGGCCTTCGCGGGCAGCACCCGGTACACGGACCCCGTGCTTTCCGCCGTGGGCTCGGGGATGTCGCTGTCGCCCATCATCTGGAACTCGAAGCCGAGTTTCGAGGAGCGCGCCGCGCGCGGGCCGCGCAGCCAGACGCCGTTGTTGCCGCCCTTCTCGATCTTCCACTCCAGGCGGAGGACGAAGTTGTCGTAGCGGTCGCGGGAGAGGAGGGCGTCCGCGCCCTTGCGCACCCACTCGATGCACCCGTCCCTCACCTCAAAGGACTCCACGCCCGGCGTGCGCGGAAACCATCCGTTCAGCGTCTTGCCGTCGAACAGGGAGACGAAGCCCTCGGCGCGCTCCGCCTCGCTCAGGAGGCTGTTGTCCGGCGTCCAGGGCGCGCCCTCCACCGGGTCCGCGAAGGCCTGGTCCAGCGCCGGATAAATCTCGTCGGAGTGGGCGACGACGAAATGGGTCTCCGGGCGGATGTCCGCCGGGCGGAGGTTCACCGCCAGGACGGGCTGCCCGCCCGCCTTCTCCGGCGCGGCGTCCGCCGTCAGAATGTCGGCGTTGCCCGGCGCCGCCACGATGAGGTTCGGCGCGGCCTTCTTGAACTTCTTCGCCAGCGCGGCGGCGCCGGGGCCGTCAATCCAGTAGACGGCCTTGCCCTCTCCCTTGAGCGCCTTCGCGGCGGTCACCGCGGCCTTCGCACGGACCGCCGGGTCGTCGGGCACGCCCGCCAGCACGCGCACCATGAGGCCCATCCAGGTGTCCTTGCACTCCTCGGCGTAGAGCGCGACGGTCTCCACGGCCTTCGGGTCGAGGGAGGCGCCGTCGGCGCTGAGGCCGCACAGGTCCGTGGAGAGCGTGTTGCCGCCCACGTCCGCCAGCCGCGCAACGGCCGCCATGTCCACCGGCCCGCCCTTCGCGATGAGCCCCGGCACATGCACCGCGCGGAGGGTCCAGTCCTTGCTGCCCCGGAAAATCGCGCCCCGGCGCACGGAGAAGTCGTCCTTTCCCGGCCGCGCGGCGGCGGAAGTGGTGGCGCAGCCCGCCGCGAGCAGCGTCAGGCAGAGAAACAGGCACCCTGAAATCTTGAAGAAGGCGGTTCGTGGCATGGGGAGGCTCTTTCTGTGTTCCGTCCAACAACCCGGGAATCCCCCTACTTTAGCAAATCCCGGCCCGCCCTTTCCCGCATGGGACGGGGAACGCCGGAAATCCGGCCTCGTCCGGGCGTTCCCGGGTTGACACGGGGTGCGTCCGGCGGTACCATGGGTGCAGGAGCGGATCATGGCGGACATGCTGACACATTCCCGGGTGGCGCAGTGGCTGCCGCCGCGTCCCCGCGACGCGCACAAGGGCGTGTTCGGGCACCTGCTGGTCCTGGCGGGGTCCCGCGGGATGACCGGCGCGGCCCGGCTCGCCTGCGGGGCGGCCTGCCGCAGCGGGGCGGGCCTGGTCACCCTGGGCGTGCCCGCGCCCCTGGCGGACATCCTGGAGGCCGCGCTGGTGGAGACGATGACACTGCCGCTGCCCGCCACAGAGGCCGCATCCTTTTCCCGCGAGGCCGCAGCCCCCGCGCTGGAGGCCGCCGGGGACCGCGGCGCGGCCCTCATCGGGCCGGGGCTCTCGCGCCACCCGAAGACCATCTCCTTTGCGCGGCGGTTCATTCGCGGCTGGGACGGGCCGCTGGCGGTGGACGCCGACGCGCTGCACGCCCTGGCGTGGGACCGGCCCCTGTCCGGGCCCTGCCGCGCGCAGACGCTGCCGCCGCCGGTGCTCACGCCGCATCCGGGGGAGATGGCGCGCCTGACCGGGCTTTCAACGGCGGAAATCCAGGAGACGCGCGAGACGGCGGCGCTGCATTACGCCGAGAAATGGAACGCCGTCGTCGTGCTTAAGGGCTGGCACACCGTGATCGCGGCGCCGGACGGCCGTGCGGCGGTGAACCCGACGGGGAACCAGGGGATGGCCTCCGGCGGGTCGGGCGACGTGCTGGCGGGCCTGCTCGGCGGGCTGCTGGCCCAGGGCATGGACCCGTGGGAGGCGGCCTGCGCGGCCGTGTACGTCCACGGGCTGGCGGGCGACATTGCGGTGCGCGGGGTGTCGCCCCGCGCCCTGACGGCGGGCGACCTCGTCCGCGGGCTGTCGGAGGCCTGGCGCGAACTGGAGGGCTGAGACATGCGCACCATCTGCGACCTGGGCGAGTTCGGCTTTATTGACCGCGTCACCGGGCCCCTCAAGGGGGCGGACTGCGTGGTGCTGGGGCCCGGCGACGACTGCGCCGTCCTGCGCGCGGGAGGCATGCTGCTCCTGGCCAGCTGCGACGGTTTTGTGGAAAACATCCATTTCCGCCGCGAATGGGCCGGGCCGGAGGACATCGGCTGGAAGGCCGCCGCCGCCGCGCTGAGCGACATCGCCGCCATGGGCGGCTCCGCCCTCTTCGCACTGGCCACCATTTCCTGCCCCAGGGACGCCGACGCCGATTACATGGCCCGCGTCTGCGCGGGCATCGCCGAAGCCGTGGAGCACTGCGGCGCCGCCCTCGTCGGCGGCGACATGACCTGCTCCCCCTCCGGCACGATGCTCGACCTGTCCGTCGTGGGCGCCGTGACCGAGGGCCGCTATGTCACCCGGGACGGCGCGCGCCCCGGCGACCTGGTCGCCGTCACGGGCTACCCCGGGCAGTCCGCCGCGGGCCTGCTGGCGCTGGTGAACGGGGTGGACGCGCCCATGCTGATCCAGTCCCATCTGCGGCCCGAGCCGCGGCTCGCCGCAGGCCGCTGGATGGCCCGGCGCGACGCCGTGCACGCCATGATAGACCTGAGCGACGGGCTCCTGCAGGACCTCGGCCACATCGGCCAGCGCAGCGGCCTGGGCGTCAACGTGGACTCCGACCTCGTACCCCTGGCCCCGGCGCTCAACGGCTTTGAGAGCGCCATCAGCCAGTCCCTCGAAAGCCTCACCCTTTCCGGCGGCGAGGACTACGAGCTCGCCGTCGCCCTCGACCCGGGCGAGGCCGCGGGCCTCTGCGCCGACTTCGCCGCCGAATTCGGCATGCCCCTCACCGTCGTCGGCCGCGTGGAGGAGGGCTGGCGCGGCGTCCGCCTCGACGGCCAGGAGGCCGCCCACCTCGGGTTTGACCACTTCACGGCCTGACACGGGGGGCACCCGGCAGGGGGGCGGAACGGCGGCATGGCGCGGGGCGGGGTTTGCGGCGGCCCCCGGCGGGCGCGGCAGTTCATCGAAAATCTCAAATTTGAGGTTTCAGAGGTTTTGCCGCAGTCGGTGCGCGGTTTCCTGGGGGGGGGGCTGGCGGCCGACTCAGGCCAGGAATTCCGCCGGCAGTGCAATGACGTGTTGGGGGCCTATTCCCGCCATGCCTTCAGGAAAACCCGCCATTGCACCGTTCGGAGCGCCGAAGGCGCGGCACTGAACAGCCCGGGGCGTGAGCCCCGGAAAAGGGGACAATCCCCCCAACAGAGCGCTGAAAGCGCGGCACATGCGCGGAAGGCTTCTGTGCCGGGGCCCGGGCTCTGTCTACTCGTAGCGCAGCGCCTCGACGGGGTCCACGCCGGCGGCCTTGACGGCGGGGTAGACGCCGAAGAAGACGCCGACGGCGAGGCTGAAGGAGAAGGAGAGGGCGGTGGACCAGAGGGAGAGCCCGATGGGGAGGGTGGGGTAGAGCGTGCGGATGACGAAGGAACCCAGCGCCCCCAGGCCGATGCCAAGAAGGCCGCCCATGACGCTGAGGGTGACGGACTCGATGAGGAACTGGAGGGCGATGTCGAAGCGGCGCGCGCCGATGGCCATGCGGACGCCGACCTCGCGGGTGCGCTCGCGCACGGACACGAGCATGATGTTCATGATGCCGATGCCGCCGACGAGCAGGGAGATGGAGGCGATGCCGACGAGGAGCAGGCGCAGCATGTCGAAGATGCGCTGGAAGGTGTCGAGCATGCCCTCCTGGTCCGTGACGGTGAAGTCCTCGTTGTTGTCGAAAGCCGCCATCATGAGCTTGTGCAGCTCCTTCTCCACAATGGGGATCTCCTCCTGGTTCGTCGTGCCGACGAGGATCTCGAAGAGCTCCTTGCGGTTGAAGATCTCCTGCGCGCTGGGCAGCGGGATGATGCACAGGTCGCCCAGGTCTATGCCCATGGCCATGCCGCGCTCCTCGAGGATGCCCACCACCATGTGCTTCGACCCGTTCACCGTCACCCGCTTGTGGAGCGCCGGCTCGTCGCCGAAGATCTCGCGCTTGAGCGTCGTGCCGATGATGCAGACCCGGTTGTTCCGCTCGATGTCGCGGTCCGTGATGAAGCGGCCGATCTGCGTGCGGAGCTGGCGCACGGAGTCGAAGTCGGGCGTGGTGCCGATGGTGAGCACGCTGCGCGTGCGCTTGCCGTAGCGCACCGCCGAGAGGCCGATGATGTTCGACGCGACGCCGCTGACGCCGGGCACCTTGCGCTTGATGCTCTGGGCGATCTCGTGGGTCAGCTTGCGGTTGCTCCCCGCCGTGATGGGGAACAGGCCCGTGGTCTCCTGCTTGCCCGGCGTGATGATCAGGATGTTGGAGCCGAGGATGGCGAACTCCTTCTGGACGTAGGCCTGGGCGGACTCGCCGAGGGCGATCAGCAGGATGACGGACATGACGCCGATGATCACGCCGAGCGTGGTCAGCAGCGACCGCACCTTGTTCTGCGCGATCGAGGCGAGGGCCGAGGTCAGGTGGTCCAGTCCGTGCATCAGTCCTCCAGCGCCTCCACCACCCGCACCAGCGCGCCCTCCTTCAGCCCCAGCACGGAGACCGAGGTGATGACCTCCTCGCCCTCGCGCAGGCCCGACAGGATCTCGCGGTGGTCCCAGTTGCCGATGCCCGCCTCCACGTCGCGGCGGATGACCCGCCCGCCTTCGATGACGTAGACGTACTCGTCGCGGATGAGGGACTCGCTCGGCACCACGAGGACGTCGGCCTTCTCCTGCACCACCACGGAGACGTCGGCGGACATGCCGGGCCGGAAGGCCTCGGCCCCCTCGTCCACGCTGATCTTGCACAGGACGTTGCGGGCGAGCTGCTCGACGGCCGTCACCACGGGGGAGATGTGGGTGAGCGTGCCCTTGAACTCCCGCCCGGGCACGGCGTCTATCTCGATCTGGACCCGCTGCCCCGTATTCAGCGTGGAGAGGTTCGCCTCGTCGAAGGGCGCCTCGATGTACAGCCCCTCCTCCTGCACGAGGAACAGCAGCGGCATCCCCATGACCACCGCCTCGCCCGCCTGCGTCAGCACCTTGGCCACCACGCCCTTGAACGGCGCGCGGACCGTCGCCTTGTCGCGCATGGTCTCGGCGGCGGCCAGTGCCGCCTCGAGCTGGGCCACGGCGGCCTCCGCCGTGCGCACGTCCTCGTCGCGCACGTCGGCCTCGGCCAGCCCGACCTCCGCCGTGCTCTTCAGCTCCCCGGCCTGGCGCAGGGCCAGCTCGGCCTTCTCCAGGTCGCTGTCGGAGACCGCCTTGCGCTCCGCCAGCGCGCGCACGCGCCGCACGTCGGCCTCGGCCTGGGACAGGGCGTCCTTCGCCTGGCGCAGGCGGATCTCCCCGCCCTCGCGCGCCGTGCGCGCCGCGATCTTCGCCTGGGCCACCCGCGTCCTCCCCACCTCCAGCCCCGCCGCCGCCGCGCGCACCTGCGCCTCCAGCTCGTCCTTCACCAGTTCCACCAGCGGCTGCCCCGCCTCCACCCGGTCGCCGTCGGACACGAGAACCCCCGCGATGATGCCGAGGGTGCCCGCGGCGATCTTGGAGGACATGGGCGAGGTGACGACGCCCGTGGTGATCGAGGCCACCGTCTCCGTGACCGGGCCGCGCCGCGCCTGGGCCACCGTCACGTCCAGGGGCTTCTCCGCCGAGAAGTGGAGGTAGGCCGCGGTCCCCCCCGCGCCCAGCAGCGCGAGCAGGAGAAGCGTCCGGATAATCACGCCGGCTTTTGAGGGGTTTGCCATGTGTCGCTCACAATCTTTCCGTCGCGGAAGCTGACCGCCCGCTGCGCGCGCGCGGCCACATCCGGTTCGTGGGTCACCATGACGATGGTGTGGCCCTGCCCGTGCAGCTCGTCCAGAATCGCCAATATGCTCTCCCCGCTGTGCGTGTCGAGGTTCCCCGTCGGCTCGTCGGCGAAAATGATGCTCGGGTTGTTGATCAGCGCCCGCGCGATGGCCACCCGCTGCCGCTGCCCCCCCGAAAGCTCCATGGGCCGGTGCCCCATCCGGTCCCCCAGCCCCACCGCCGCCAGCGCCTCCCGCGCGCGCTTCACCCGCTCCCTCCGGGGCACCCCCGCGTAGACCAGCGGCAGCTCCACGTTTCCCACGGCGCTGCTGCGCGGCAGAAGATTGAAGTTCTGGAAGACGAACCCGATCTCGCGGTTGCGCACCTCCGCCAGCCGCCGCTCCGACAGGCCGCTCACCTCCTGCCCCGCCAGCCAGTAGCGGCCCGACGTCGGCCGCGAGAGGCACCCCAGAATGTCCAGAAACGTCGTCTTCCCCGACCCCGACGGGCCCATGATGGCCACATACGACCCCCGCCGGATCTCCAGAGACACCCCGTCCAGCGCGTGAAGGGAATCCGTCCCCATCCTGTACACCTTGCACAGGTCGCTCACCGTGATCAGGATGTCCGCGTCCGAAGTGCCCATGGGGCGGTTATCCTAGCACAGCCGCCCCGGGGAACGCCGCGCAGCGACCGCGCGAGGCGCACAGACCAACACGGACGAACACGGACGGCCACGGACCGGGGCACCCGGCGGGAGTTCTCCTCGTCCGTGCGAGTCTGTGTTCGTCGGTGCCGGACTGGAGGGCCTTGCGGTTCCGCGAGGGATGGTGTACCCTGACACTAGGAAAGTCGGCGTCAGCACGTGGCGCCTGCCGGTGGGGGCATGGCTGCTCCCCGCAGGGTGCGGCGCCCCGGCGACGGGAGGAGGACTGGACATGCGGCAACGCGGTCTTACTACGTTGGAACTGTGCGCGGTGTTGGCCCTGATCACCATCTTGGCGTTGATCCTGCTTCCGATATTTGGGTCCTCTCCGGCCGCCCGCCGGCCCCCCTGCCAGAACAACCTGAAGCAGTGGAGCCTGGTGATGAAGATGTACAGCAGCGAGCATGAGGGGGCCTTTCCCCCGATGCAGGTGCTGTGCCGGCGCCCTGACAGCACCTTGGACCTCCAGATGGCGGCGGGGCCGTCGGTCTGCGCGGTGTATCCAGCGTATCTGACGGATGTCAAAATCTGCCTTTGCCCCAACTCCCCCATGGCAGAGGAGCATGCCAAACGGATCCAGGAGGAGGGGCTGGCCCAGTCGCCCCGGCTGGTGGCGTCAGGCTATCAGTATCTGGGGTGGATGCTGGACAACCTCAAGCCCTGCGCCCCGGCCAGCACCTTCCCCCGTCTGGCCGCCCTGTCGGATATCGGCACGGTGCCCGACGGGAACACCCTGATCCCGGTCCAGATGGGGGCGCTGCTGGACGCCGTCCTCGACCCGGCCCACTTGGCGGCAGAGGACGCCCTCGCCGTGGCCGCCGATGTGGACCGGGACGCCGACCTCTCCAGCACGGCGTTTCCCACGTCCGGCAACCGCGGGGAGGCCAAGATTCACCGCCTTCATGAGGGCGTTGAGCGGTTCATCATCACCGACATCAACAACCCCGGCGCTTCCAACATGGCGCAGAGCGTCATCTGGATCATGTCCGACCGGATGACCATGGGCGGCGACGGGATGCGTTTGAACCACGTTCCCCCGGAGAAAACACGTTTCCAAAAAGTCTTCGGCGGCTGCGCCCGCTCCGATTCCCGGCCATTCTTCGGCGGATCCAATGTGCTCTTCCTCGACGGCCACGTGGAGTTTTTGCGCTACATCCCCATTCCGGGACTGGACACCATGACGCCCCAGCAGGCCGAGCAGGCCCTCCAGGGGGCCAACGAGCCCGTCCTCGCAACCGTCGCCGCGGTCATCGGCGCCGTCGGCGACGTCTGAGCGGAGGCGCCGCCACCCCCGGGCGCACGGACCAACACGGACGAACACGGACGGCCACGGACCGGGGCACCCGGCGGGAGTTCTCCTCGTCCGTGCGGGTCTGTGCACGTCCGTGTCCGTCCGTGCGCGCCTTCCCTATTCCGGGAAGTTGATCCGCACGATGTCCAGGCGCCCCTCCCGCTCCACCACCAGCAGGGCGCGCACAGCCGGGTGCTTCGCGCAGTAGGCGCGCGCCCCGTCCTCGCCCAGGATGAAGAAGGCCGTGCTCAGCGCGTCGCTCTCCGTGCCCGTGGGGGCGACGGCCGAGGCGCTGCGGATGTTCGTGTCCACGGGCCGGCCGGTCCTCGGGTCGAAGATGTGCGCGTAGCGTTTCCCGTCAATCTCGACATAGCGCTCGCTCGCGCCGGAGGTCGAGAGGGACTCGCCCGGGGCGATCTCCACCTCGGCCACGGGCGGGTGCTTCTTTTCGGGGTCCTCGAAGGGCCAGGTGATCTCGACGCCCCAGGTCTTCGAGGCGGGCGGCGTCCCCATCACCACAATGGTGCTCGTGCTCGAGTGGAGCCGCGCGCGGTTCACCCCGTTCTGCCGCAGGATCTCCGCCGCGCGGTCCAGCGCGAGGCCCTTGCCGATCCCCCCGAAATCCACCCGCATCCCCGGCCGCGTGAAGCGCACCGCGCGCGTCGCCGGGTCCAGCTCCACGCGGTTCATGCCCACGCTCTCCCGCGCGGCGGCGAGCTGCTCCGGCGTGGGCAGCACGCCTTTCTCCCTGTAGAACCCCCACAGCGCCAGCAGCGGCCCGACCGTCACATCGAACACGCCGCCCGTGTCGTCGTAAAACCGGCGCGACGTCTCC
The DNA here is from genome assembly GCA_012730045.1 of Candidatus Hydrogenedentota bacterium. Taxonomy (NCBI): domain Bacteria; kingdom Pseudomonadati; phylum Candidatus Hydrogenedentota; species Candidatus Hydrogenedentota bacterium. The sequence goes on from JAAYBR010000021.1 coordinate 18,204, forward strand.
ATCAGGCCGAAGAGGTCCGGGTCCACCACCACCGGCCCCTCCGACGCCCGGCGGTTCATCACCGACACGGGGCTCTCCTCGATCCAGTTGCTGATGCGGCGCTCCAGCCGGTCTATCGCCTCAAAGGCCGCCTCGCCCGCATAGGTGAGCTGGTCGGGCGTCGTCTGCGGCGAGTCCCCCACGAGGACAAAGTCGAACTCCGCCCCCATCGCGCGGTGCGTCATGTGCACCGCGGGCAGGTCGCCTTCCGCCGCCCAGCCCCCCGCCGCCCACCCCGCCAACGCGGCCAGGACCGCCCACCCATGCCGTCGGACGGCCCTTCCCGTCTCGGAACGCTGCGTGCTCATGCCTATTGGACTCCCCTCGCTGGAAAAGGTTTTGGTGATTTCGGCGACCGCGCGCCGGATCCCAGGATTATGGGGAGGCGGCCCGGTCCTGTCAATTCCCCCGCCGGGGGAGACGGTCAGGCCGTGAAGGAAGAGGGCGCGGCAAGCGGCGCCCCTACATGCGCGGATCCGGGGAGCACGATCGTAGGGGCGCCGCTTGCCGCGCCCTCTTCCGCCGGTCTGGCCCCGCCCCCACATGCGCGGATCCGGGGAGCACGATCGTAGGGGCGCCGCTTGCCGCGCCCTCTTCCGCCGGTCTGGCCCCACCCCCACATGCGCGGATCCGGGGAGCACGATCGTAGGGGCGCCGCTTGCCGCGCCCTCTTCCGCCGGTCTGGCCCC
>JAAYBR010000022.1 GCA_012730045.1 Candidatus Hydrogenedentota bacterium
CGCCGCCAGCATCTGGTCCGACAACAGCCCCGCCGCGAGCGCCAGCGCGAGCGCGCCCAGCACCCACCGCCCCGTCCACGTCCGCCACCCCCGCAGGTCCAGCGCGGCCAGCAGCGGCAGCGCGGCCGCCCACCCCGCGGACACCCCGAGGGCCATGCAGACAAACGCGGCGGGGACGCACGCCGCCGCCGTCACGGCGGCGCGCACCGTGTCCAGGCGTTCCCGAAGGATGGGGGACATTTCCGTCATGCGCCCATTCTATCCAAGTCCCCCGCCCAAGACAACACGCCGCCCGGGCCGCCGCGCCCCCCTGTGCGGGGAAGCGGGCGGTTAGAGCTTCCTGACCTTCATGTTGCGGAACCAGATGGGCGCGCCGGCGTGCTTGCCCTGAAGGCCGATCTTCCCCTTGGTGGCCAGGGCGCTCAGGGGGCCGCCGAGCCATTCGGGGGCGTCGGACCCGTCGGGGTTCTTCTTGGCGTCGGTCCACTTGGCCATGTCCATCGAGGCGACATGCTCGCCGTTGAGCACCACTTCCACCTGCTTCCCCCAGCAGTAGATGGTGAAGCGGTTCCATTCCCCGTGGGGCTTGACGGCCCGCTTCGCGGGGGCCAAGCGCCCGAAGACGCCGCCGCAGGTCCAGTTCGGGGCCACGTCGGCCCACTTGTCGGCGTAGTCGTCGAGAATCTGCACCTCGATGCAGCTCGTGATCCACTGGTCCATGTCGCTGCAGTACAGGAAGACCCCGCTGTTCGCCGCCTCGGAGTTCTTGAACTCCAGGTCGAGGGCGAAGTTCTCATAGTCCGCCCGGGTCCAGATTGCCTCGTCCTTCGTGGCCGTCAGGACGCCGTCCTCCCAGCTCCACACGCCCTTCGGATAGACCGCGTCCGACAGGTCCTTCGCGAACAGGTCCTTCCAGTCCGCCGTGGACTCGGGATGCTTCGGCGCCTCCGCGGCCCACGCCGCGACGGCGATCATCCCGGCCACAAGCGCCCCCAGGCAGAAAACCGTCTTCTTCGCCATGACTCACCGCTCCTTGTGCGTTGTGCCCGCGCGGCCGTCCCGTCCCGGCGGACGCGCGCCCCATTATCATCCGCCCGCCGCCGCCAGTCAAGACCGCCGCGCGCAGGTCACTGCGGCGCGCCGAACGACAGGGTGGAGATCCGGTCATGCCGCCCGATGTTGAGCCGGTCCAGCAGGTCCGCGCAGGGGGCGGGGACGACCGGATGAAAAGGGGGAATGGACGCAGTCTTGGGGCCGCGCCCCGCACCCTCCTCCCCCAGCGCCCTTGTTGATCCCGTTGACGCGGCAACCCATAATGGTCACGGATGGCGGGCGGGACGGGCGTCAGTTCTTGGAGGATTGGAAGCATGCCGTGCGTGACAAGACAAATCGGGCTGGTGTGCCTGTGCGTGATGATGGTTTCGGCGTGGGCGGGCGCGGAACAGGATGCCCGGGCCGTGGCCGGGGCGCTGACGGCGATGGACACCTGGATTGTGGCGCAGCCGAAAGAGGTCGAGGCATTGCCGGGGGTGTCGTTCGATCTTGCGGGCTGCGGGGGCATTGCGGCGGGCGCCGGCACCGGGATGGGGGATTTGGCGCAGCGGGCTTCGGATCGGCTGGCCGGAGCGTGCGGCGTGACGCTTCCCCTTTCTGAACCGGCCGAAGGGCCGGTCATCGCGCTTGCGCTGGCCGACACGCCCGCGAAGTTTCCGGCGGCGGCGCGGATTGACGACGCGGCCTTCGCGCGGCTCGGCGACCAGGGATACGCGCTTGTCATCGGCGCCGGCGGGGTGACGCTCACGGCGCGGAGCGCCGCGGGGCTGCGGCATGGCCTGACCACGCTGGCCCAGGCTGCGGCGGACCGGACCGTGCTTCCGGGCATGGTGATACGCGACTGGCCGTCGTTGCGGTATCGCGGGGCGCAGCAGGACGTTTCCCGGGGACAGGTTCCCGCGCCGGAGACGCTGAGGCGCCTGGCGGACACGCTGGCGGAGGGAAAGATGAACGTGTTGGAGCTGTATCTCGAGCACGTGTACAAGTACAAGGCGTTTCCGGACATCTCGCCGCCCGAGGGGTACACCCCGGACGAGGCGGGGGCGGTTTCGGCGCACGCCGCGCGGGCGGGTGTGGAGGTGCACCCGCTGCTGCAGGGGCTTGGCCACTCGTTCCACATCCTCAGCAAGCCGCAGTACCAGCACCTCCGGATCGGGCCCTGCGAGAAAACGCCGTGGGTCATGACCTTCGACATCAGGAAACCGGAGGCCGTGGCGATGGTCACGACGATGATCAACGAGTTGTGCGCGGCCTTTCCGGGCGAACTGTTCAGTGTGGACATCACGGAGATAGACATCGACGGGCTTCAGGCGGACGGGCTGCCGCTGGATCAGGTCACGGACCTGGTCTTTGGCTATGTGCTCAAGCTGAACGAGGCGCTTGGAAAGAACGGCAGACGGCTGATGATCACGCAGGGGCCGCTCGACAGCCAGGGCCATCTCGCCGGCATGGGGCCGAGGCTCAATTCTCTTCCGAAGAACGTCATTGTCGGGAGCTACTATTGCGCCGGGGGGCCGTACCAGCCGGCATGGGAAAAGGATTTTCCCCGGCTGCGCGGCGAGGGCCTCGACTTTTTCGCGCAGGCGTGGATCTCCAGCCACGTCTGGTTGACGCCGTGTGTGAACCGCGCCGCGGAATTCTCCGACCTGGAAATTTCGCGGGGACTCGGCCACGGCGCGGCCGGCAGCGTCACCTGCGACTGGGGGGACGCGGGGCACTTCCACTTCGTCGGCGAGGAATGGCTGCCGTTCCTGTACCACGGCGCGTGCGCGTGGACCGGCGCGCGGGCGGACCGGGACTATTTCCGGAAGGCTTTCGCGCGGGTTCTCTACGGACTGGAAAGCGACGCCGCCGTCCGCGCCATGGAGTCCGCAAGCGATGTGAACGCGGTGCCCCTCCGCGTCCGCGGCGAGGACGGCAAGGAGATGGAGGTTTCCACGGGCTACCTGTGGGAATTCGTCCACGACCCGTTCACACATCCCGACATCACCCGGATTGCCGATCCCGCGGGCGCCGGACAGGCGGTCTTGGACGCCGCCCTGCCCGCGCTCGCGGTCCTTTCGGAGGAGTTGCCGAAAGCCCGGCGGAACAGGGACACGCTCGAACAATGGGTTTTCGGGGCTCGCTGTTATGCGGCCCTCGGACACAAGCTCGCCGCGCTCGGCCATTACAATGACACGGCGGTTCCAAGAGAACGGGTCGCGGAGGAACTCGAGGCCGTGGCGGCGGAGTTTGAGTCGCTGCAGAACGACTTCAAACGGCTCTGGCTGGCGGAGGACCGCGACAACGAGGGATTCCAGGAACTTGTGAGACGGTTCACCTACACGGTCGTTCCCTGCCGTGAGAAGGCGAAAGAACTGGGGGCAAAGCAGGCACCGCCGCGCTTGCCGGAGGAGGTCGTTGAATGAATGTCCAACCTGTCGGCCCGGAGGAGGACGCCGCCGCCGCCGACGTGCTGGTGCGCGCGTTTCACACGTTCTCCCTCAACCAGTACCTGTTTCCCGACCCGGAACGGCGGCCGCGCCAGCTCCGCTGGCTATACCTGCGCACCATCGCGCTGTACCGGGGGGTGGGGGGCGCGTTCATCGCGGGGGACGGAAGCGGCGCGGCACTGTGGACCCCGCCGGAATACCCGCACGGCCTGCCTGCGGGACGCTATGTCCGCGCGGGGTTCCTGGCCGCCCCCTTCGGTGTCGGCTGGGAGCTGGCGGGGCGACGGCTCCGCGCGCTGCGGGACATTGAGCGCCGCCACCGCGCGGAGATTTCCGGGCCCCACTGGTCGCTGGAGGTGATCGGCGTGGACCCGGAGCGCCAGCGCACGGGGTCGGGCTCCGCCCTCATCCGGCACATCCTCGACCGCGCCGACCGCGACGGGCTCCCCGCCTATGTCATCACGCACGAGGAGAAGAACGTGGCGTACTATGAGCGCCACGGGTTCCGGCTGGCCGGCGACGCCCCCTTCGAGCCCGGCGCGCCGCCCACCTGCTCCCTGATCCGCCCCGCGCGGGCGGGCGCGTGACCGCCGGTCCCGGCGGCACGGCAACCACGAAAGGAACGGCCATGCTTTCACCCCGGATCCGCACGGCCCTGGCGGCGGCGGCCTGCCTTCTATTGGCGGGCGCAGGCACCGCGCAGGGGTCGGCAGGCGTCGTCGGCCGCCGGCTGAACGTCCCCACGCAGTGGGCCGACCTTCCCGCGTTTCTCCAGATCGTCACGGAATCATGGAACCGTGTGGTGGCGGTGCCCTACATCGTCTACATGCCCGAGCGGGACCGTGTGCTGATGCTGGTGAGCTGCGACTATCCGCACCAGGCCATGGTGCTCTGGAGCGATGACCGCGGGACGACATGGTCCGAGCCGAAATACGTCCACACCGGCGCGGACGGCATAGGCGACACGGGCATGGGCACCAGCCTCACCTATCTGGGCGGGGGCCGGGTGATGCTGGCCGCCGGGCAGCACTGGTTCAGCTCGGACTACGGGGAGACCTGGGGCGACCCCTGCGAGATCCCCCCCGCGCCCGACGGCAAACCGTGGAATCTCTGGGACCCCCTGTGGGTGGACCGGGACCCGAAGACGGGCGCGGTGACCCGCCTCATCCAGACGGGCTACACCATGGACCATGAGCACTACACCTCCGGCAGGGGGCCGGGCTATTCCACGGGCCATATCCGTTTCAGCGGGGATGGGGGCCGCACCTGGAGCGCGGGCGTGAAGGTGCCGGAATGGTCGGGGGTCAGCGAGGTGGCGCTGGCGCGCGCGCAGAACGGCGACCTCGTGGCGGCGTGCCGAACGGACATCCCCGCCCGGTTCCAGGGGGAGACGCTGGACCACTACGAGGGGCTGTCGGTGTCTGTCTCGAAGGACGACGGCGCGACCTGGTCGGTCCCGCGGCGCCTCTATGACTGGGGCCGCCACCACCCCAGCCTGGTGCTGCTGCCCACCGGCGACCTGGTGATGACGTATGTGGTCCGCAAGGGCTACACGGACACGGCGGACGGCTTCCCGCAGTTCGGCGTCGAGGCGGTCGTCAGCCGGGACCACGGCGCGACCTGGGACCTGGACCACAAGGCCATCCTCCACTCCTGGGCCGGGAACCGGAAGGGGCCCAACGCGTGGTGGCCCAGCAGCCAGGCCACCTCCACGGTGCTGCTGCCGGACGGATTTCTGCTCACGGCTTTCGGCACGGGGTACCGGAGCCGGCCCAACGCCCAGGGGCAGTCCGCCCCGCGCGATGTGGGCCTGATCCAGTGGACCCTGCGCGACGCCCCGCTGACCCCCTGCCGGACCCTTGCCGACGCGGCCCCGGAGTCGGACCTGCGCAATGTCTTCGACCCGGCGCCGCGCCCGCCCGCGAAGCCGGTGGCGACCCTGCGGCTGCGGCTTCCGGAGGACGCCGGTCCGGTGATGCGGCGGGCGGCGGAGATCGCCGCGCGCGAGATCATGCGGCGCGCCCCGGTCCGGGTCCTGCAGTCGGGCGAGGCGGAACTCACGGTCACCCTGGGGATCAACACCTCCCTGCCGTGGGAGGGATTTGAGCTCCACAGCATGAAGGAGGAGGTCTTGATAAGGGGCGGGGACGATCTCGGCGTGCTGTACGGCGTGGGCAAGTTCCTGCGCACGGCGCGCTACGGCCCGGAGGGGTTCACGGAGGGCGGCTGGGAGGGGACCGCGCTGCCCCAGGGCGCGTTCCGCGCGGTGTACGCCGCCACGCATTTCAACAACTACTACGAGGCCGCCCCGGCGGAGGAGGTGGGGCGCTATCTGGAGGAGCTGGCGCTCTGGGGCGCGAACGCGGTCATCGTGCATTTCCCGACCTGGAGTTTTGCGGGGTTTGACGACCCCGCCGCGCAAAAGAACCTGGAGCAGACCCGCCGCCTGCTACGCACCGCCAGGGCGGTGGGCATGAAGACCGGGCTGGTCCAGTGCCCCAACCAGGGCTTCACCTCCGCCCCGCCGGAGACCCGCGCGGTGCCCAACCCGGACCTGACGAAGCGGCACGGAAACATGGGGGTGAACTGCTGCCCGTCCACGCCGGAGGGGGAGAGGTACCTGCTGGACCTCTACGCCCGGCTGTTCGGGGAGTACAAGGACATCGGCCTTGACTACCTCGTCTGCTGGCCCTACGACGAGGGAGGCTGCGGCTGCGCCGCGTGCGCGCCCTGGGGGGCGAAGGCCTTCCCCGCGCTGTCGAGGCAGGTGGCCGCCCTCGGCCGCGCGGCCTTCCCGGACCTGCAGGTCATCCTCTCGACCTGGCTCTACGACCTGCCCCCCTCGGGCGAGTGGGAGGGCCTCTCGGCAGGGCTGGAAAAGGACGCCGCCTGGCTGGACGGGATCCTATGCGACGACCATTTCGACTTCCCGCGCTATCCGCTTGACCACGGCGTGCCCGCAGGCCTGCCCCTCTACAATTTCCCCGAGATCAGCATGTGGGGGCGCAGCCCCTGGGGCGGCTACGGCGCGAACCCGCTCCCCGCGCGGTACGAGGGCCTCTGGCGGCAGACGTGGGGGAAGCTGGACGGCGGCATGCCCTACTCCGAGGGCATCTTCGAGGACATGAACAAGGCGGTGTGCTTCCGGTTCTACTGGGACCGCGACGCCCTGACCGAGGCCACGCTCCGGGAGTACGTGTCCTACGAGTTCTCCCCGGCCGTGGCCGACGACGTGCTGGCGGCGGTGCGCCTGCTGGAGGAGGCCTGGCAGGAGCGCGGCCCGAAGTCAGTGGAGGCCTTCGAGCTCCTCAAGAAAGCGGACGCCGCCCTGCCGCAGTGGGCGCGCGGGGGCTGGCGCTGGCGCATCCTCTACCTGCGCGGGCTGATAGACAGCGAACTCGCCCGCAACGGGGAGAAAATGGAGGGGGACACCCTCCGCGCGGCGTTCAACGAGCTGACCGAAATCTACCACGCGGCGGACGCGCTGCCGTCCGTGCGGCCGCGCGTCCTCCCCTGAGGGATGAAAGCGAAGCGGCGGCCCCGGGGGGACCGGGGCCGCCGCGTGTTTTTGCGGGGGGCGGGGCTCAGCCCGCGGAGAGCAGGCCCATGAGCGCGGCGAACTGCGCGTTGACGGGCGGGGTGGACGGGTAGCGCAGGAACTCCACATGGCCGTCCATGAAAAGGACATTGCAGCCGCCGGGGATGTGGCTGAAGTCCGCCGTGTTCGTGCTGAGGAAGTCCGTCATCACGAAGACCTGGCTCTGCGCCTGCGCGGACGCGCCCGGGTTGTTGATGTCCGTGATGAGGAAACGCTCGACGCCCTCGCGCAGGCGGTAGATCGTGTCGCCGCCGCCGTTGCCGAGGCCCGCCGTCACCTTGCCGTCCTCGTCCGGCTTCGCCGCGGCGGCCGTCTGGGCGCTCGAGACATACCAGGCCATCAGCTTGGGCAGCCAATGGTCCACGATCTGCTGCGGCGCCACCGTGCCCGCGGGCATCGTCACCCCCATGAGCCCGCCCGCGGAGGTGATGTCAAACATCGGGTCCGTCTCCTGGATCTTGTCATAGACCCAGCCAAAATAGAGGTAGCTGTGGGCGGCCTGCTCGAAGGGCCAGTGCACATGGGCGCCCGCCTCCGGGTACTTTGCCGCGATGCGGTCGCCCGTCGGGTCGCCGAAAAGGCACTCGTCCTTGTAGAAGATCAGGTTGTCGTTGTCCGACGGGCACACCATCACATGGCCGTCCGACAGGTATTCCGGGTAGACCGCCATGATGTCCGGGGCCAGCGAGAACTGCGGGTTGATGGTCGTGCCGGGGTAGTCCCGCATCTGGATCGGCGGGAACCGCATGCCGGGGGCCTCGTTCGCGTACATCTTGTACACGAGCCCCATCTGCTTGAGGTTGTTCTGGCAGCTCGCGCGGCGGGCCGCCTCGCGGGCCCGGGCCAGTGCGGGCAGCAGGATCGCCGCCAGGATGCCGATGATGGCGATCACCACCAGCAGTTCGATCAGGGTGAATCCAAGTTTTCGTGCGCGCATTGTGGTTCTCCAGGAATGGGGGGATTAAGGGCTTTTCCGTTTTCCGCGGAGCCTTTCGCATCCGTCGGCGGCGCCGGGCCGTCCAGCGCCAGCCCATGATAGCAGAACCGCGCATCCAGCGTGCGCGGACCCCAGGGCAATCGCACTAAAATCCGCGGACATCTTCTGGATGGAGTGCGTGCCTTGCCCTCTGTCCGACATCTTCAACGCTGAAAGCGTTGCCGAATATAGCCCAGGCCAGTCCGCTGCCCGAAGGGCCAGGCCTGCCCTGGGGTGCCCGCGCAGAACACTCATGCCCCAACGGGGCAGCCGAAATTACGGCGGGGGGTGCCGCGACGGCCTTGGGGAAACGCGCGGCCACCGTCGTTTTTCGTGTGCCCCCGCGCGGGCAAGCCCACGCGAAGAAAGGCGGCAGCAA
>JAAYBR010000023.1 GCA_012730045.1 Candidatus Hydrogenedentota bacterium
CCGGAGGAGGAAACGGACTACCGCCTGGTGCTGGACCGGGAGACCCTCGACCGCGCCCTGGGCGAGATGCGCGCCGCCGGCGGCTTCGCCGTGGACACGGAGACCACCAACATAGACCCCATGCTGGCCGCCCTGGTCGGCGTCTCCCTCAGCGCGGCGCCGGGCACGGGCTACTACATCCCCGTGCGCCACACCCCCGAGGCGCTGACGATCCAGCACGACCCCGACGACCTCACCTCGGTGGAGCGGCTGGACGCCCTGCCCCCGGAGACGGTGCTCGCCGCGCTGAAGCCCCTGCTGGAGGACCCGGAGCTCCCGAAGACGGGCCACAACATCAAGTACGACATGATCGTGTTCGCCAACGAGGGCATTGAGGTGCGCGGCGTCGGCATGGACACCATGGTCGCCTCCTACTTGACAGATCCGTCGCGCATGCGGCACAATTTGGACGAGGTCAGCCTCCATTACCTCCGGCACAAGACCATCCCCATCAGCGCCCTCATCGGAAAGGGCTCGAAGCAGGTCACCTTCGACGAGGTTCCCGTGGACCGCGCGTGCGGGTATGCGTGCGAGGATGCCGACATGTCGCTGAGGCTGGCGGGTGTGTTCAGCCCCCTGCTCAGGGAGCGCGGGCTGGAGGCCCTGCACCGCGAAATTGAAATCCCCCTGATCCACGTGCTCGCCCGCATGGAAATGCGCGGCGTCGCGCTGGACCCGGAGGTCTTCGCCCGGATGAGCGCCGGGCTGGCCGTGCGCCTTAAATCCCTGGAGGAGAGGATTTACGCCGCGGCGGACACACAGTTCAACATCAACTCCCCCAAGCAGCTTCAGGAAATCCTGTTCGACCGGATCGGCCTGAAACCCGTCCGCAAGACCAAGACGGGCCAGTCCACGGACGTGGACGTGCTGGAGGAGCTTGCCGGAAGGCACCCGCTGCCCGGCCTCATACTTGAATACCGTTCCCTGGAAAAGCTGAGGGGCACCTACGTGGACGCCCTGCCGAAGCTCGTCCATCCGCGCACCGGGCGCATCCACACGTCGTTCAACCAGGCCGTGGCGGCCACGGGCCGGCTGTCGAGCAGCAACCCGAACCTGCAGAACATCCCCGTGCGCACGGAGGACGGGCGGCAGATCCGGGAGGGCTTCGTCGCCGGCGCGGAAAACCTGCGGCTCGTCTCGGCGGACTATTCGCAGATCGAGCTGCGCGTGCTGGCCCACCTCTCGGGCGACCCGGCCATGATCGGGGCCTTCCGCAACGACGCGGACATCCACCGCGACACGGCGGCCCGGGTCTTCGGCGTGATGCCGGAGCTGGTCTCCCCCGAGATGCGCCGGCAGGCGAAGGCGGTGAACTTCGGCGTGGTCTACGGCATCAGCGACTTCGGGCTGTCGCGGAACCTGGGCATCCCCCGGCACGAGGCGGCGCGGTTCATCTCCGACTACTTCGCGCAGTACCCGCGGGTCCGCGAGTGGCTGGACGAGGTGGTGGTGCGGGCGCGGGAGGAGGGGTATGTGACCACCCTCTTCGGGCGCAGGCGCTACCTGCCGGAGCTGGGCAGCCGCGACGCGAACATACGCAAGGCGGCCGAGCGCGCGGCGATCAACACGCCCGTGCAGGGCACGGCGGCGGACATCATCAAGAAGGCCATGGTGGACCTTGACCCGCTGCTGGAGAAGGCGGGGGCGCGCATGGTGCTCCAGGTGCACGACGAACTGCTGGTGGAGACGGAGGCGGGGCGCGAGGCGGAGACGGAGGCGCTCCTGCGCGGCGTGATGGAGAACGTCCTGGAGATGTCCGTGCCCCTGCGGGTGGACACGGGCGCCGGGCGCAACTGGTCGGAAATACATTGACAAAAGAATTGACACGGGCGGTCGGTTTTGTGCATTATGCGCACACGGCCCGCGCGACGGCCCATGACGGCGGATGCGCGCGGCCCCTCCCCCCAAGAAACACCCCAGGCGTCCCGCGCGTCTTGCCGCGGCTTTTGCCGCAGGCAGTGGCCCGCGCGGACGCGTCCCGGTAAAGCCAACAACTGAAAGGAAGGTTCATGGCGGACAACGGAAACGACAAGCACCAGGGATACCCCCAGGGCGGACAGAAAAAGCGGAACTTCCCCCCGCGCCCGCAGGGGCGGCCGAACAAGCGCCGCCCGCAGGGGCCCGGACAGGGCGGACCGCGGAAGCCGCCGGTGCTTGATGTGGCCAACGAGCCGATGCCGGAAATCTCGTCCGACGGGCCGGAAGTCTCCATCACGGCCATGAAGGCCATGGCCATGAGCGAGCTGGTCGAGCTGGCCGAGAAGCTGGAGCTGGCGGAGTACGGCGGCCTGAAGAAGGCCGACCTGATCTTTATGATCCTCCAGGCGAGCATCGAGAAGGCGGGCTCCGCCTTCGGCGAGGGCGCCCTCGAAATCCTGCCCGACGGCTTTGGGTTTCTCCGGTCCCCCGACTACTCCTACATCCCCGGCCCGGACGACATCTACGTCTCCCCCTCGCAAATCCGCAAGTTCGGCCTGCGCACGGGCGACACCATCTGCGGCCATGTCCGCCCGCCAAAGGAGGGCGAGCGCTACTTCGCCCTGCTGAAGGTGGAGTCGGTGAACGGCGAGAGCCCCGAGGACGCCTACCGGCGCATCAACTTCGACAACCTCACGCCGCTGCACCCTAACGAGCGCATCCGCCTCGAGACGACGCAGGACGAGACCGCCATGCGAATCATGGACCTGATCTCCCCCATCGGCAAGGGGCAGCGCGGCCTCATCGTGGCCGCCCCCTTCACGGGCAAGACGGTCCTCCTCCAGAA
>JAAYBR010000024.1 GCA_012730045.1 Candidatus Hydrogenedentota bacterium
CGCGGGTCTTCATCCCCGCCGCCGCCAGGCCCAGCGCCAGCCCCACGCAGGTGCCCATGGTGCCCGAGGCCACATACAGGACATCCGGCTCGGGCAGCAGCCCGCGCCGCACCTGGCCGCGCAGCTCGAAGGCGGCCTCCACAAAACCGACCGTGCCCAGGGGCGACGAGCCGCCCGGCGCGATGACCTGCGGCATGACGCCGTCCCGCCGCCATGCGCCGATGAAACAGCGCGCCGTCTCGATGGGCGCGCACCGCCACGGGCAGGGGCGCAGGTCCGCCCCGGCGTGCAGATTCCACAGCAGGTTGCGCCGCACGGCGCGGGCATTGTGCTGGGGGCCCAGGACGCTTGCGCATTTCAGCCCCAGCGCCGCGCCGTGGAGCGCGGTGGCCAGGGCGTGGTTTGACCCCGCGCCGCCGAAGGTGAGCACCATCTTGGCGCCCCGGCGCAGGGCCGGCGGCAGCAGCCAGGCCAGCTTGCGCACCTTGTTCCCGCCGTAGAGGAGGGAGCTGAGGTCGTCGCGTTTCACCCACACGCCGTCCGCGCCGCGCTCCGCCCCGAAGTCCAAAGGCTCCACGGGGGTCGGCGCCGCCACCAGCGGCAGGCGGGGCAGGGTGTCCGCCAACGCGGGAAACTCGTCATAAAGGCAAGTCATATGTCCTCTCTCAGCCTCGCGCCGCACCCCGGCGCACCGGGGTGCATTGTACCACCCGCAACCCCGTTTTGCCGCCCTTCCCGTCAGCCAAGTATACTATCCGAGGCGTTATTGGGGACGCCGCGCAGGGCCGCGGCGGGGCCGGCCGACCCTGTATCCCGTAAAACAACCAAAAAGACGGAGGAGAAGAAGCCATGAGCGAGCGCTTTGAGTTCAAAACGGAGGCCCGGCAACTGCTGGACCTGATGATCCACTCGGTTTACTCGAACAAGGACATTTTCCTGCGGGAGCTCATTTCGAACGCGTCGGACGCGCTGGACAAGCGGCGTTTCGAGGCGCTGAAATCGCCGGAGCTCCAGGCGGCAACCGAACCCCACATCCGCATAGACGCGGACCCGGCGGCGCGCACCCTCTCCGTGTCGGACAACGGCATCGGCATGGGCCGCGACGAGGTCCGGGAGCTCATCGGCACCATCGCCAAGTCGGGCACGCAGGAGTTCCTGAAGGTGCTGCGCGAGTCCAAGGACGCCGCCGCGTCGGAGGCGCTCATCGGACAGTTCGGCGTGGGCTTCTACTCCACCTTCATGGTGGCGGACCGGGTGACCCTGCTGACCCGCCGCGCGGGGGAGGAGACGGCCACGCGCTGGGAGTCGGCCGGGGACGGCTATTACACCCTGGAGGACGCGGCGCGCGATGAGGCGGGCACGACGGTGACCCTGCACCTGAAGCCCGTGGACGAGGAGGACGGCCTGAAGGACTACACGCAGGAATGGGTCATCCGCCAGGTGGTCCGGCAGTACTCCGACTTCGTGGCCCATCCCATCCGGATGGACATCGAGCGGACCGAGGTCGAGCGGGACGAGGAGGGGAAACCCAAGCCCGGCGCGGAGGAGCGCAAGGTCGTCACGACGGAGACGCTGAACTCCATGAAGGCCATCTGGCTGCGGGACAAGGCCGAGGTGACGGAGGAGGAGTACAACGAGTTTTACCGGCATGTTTCCCATGACTGGGCCGAGCCGCTGCTGCGGATACAGGCGAAGATCGAGGGCACGCTGGAGTACCGCCTGCTCCTCTACATCCCGTCCAAGGCCCCCTTTGACCTGATGCTCCGCCAGGAGGGCGTCCGCCACGGGGTCCACCTCTACGTCAAGCGGGTCTTCATCATGGACGACTGCCGCGAGCTGCTCCCGGAATACCTGCGCTTCGTGCGCGGCGTGGTGGACTCGGAGGACCTGCCCCTGAACATCTCCCGCGAAATCCTCCAGCAGAACCGCCAAATCCAGCGCATGAGCAAGGGGGTCACGGGCAAGGTGCTCTCGGCGCTGCGCGACACGGCGGAGAAGGAGCCGGAGAAATACGCCAAGTTCTGGGCCGAGTTTGGACGGGTCCTCAAGGAGGGCGTCTTCCAGGACCAGGAGAACCAGCAGGAACTGCTCGGCCTCGCGCGCTTCCAGTCCACCGCCGGGGACGCGCCCGTCTCGCTGGACGAGTACATCGCCCGCATGAAGCCCGGCCAGACGCACATCTACTACCTGACCGGCGAGAGCCGCGCGCGCATCGCCCGGTCGCCGCACCTGGAGGCCTTCCGCGCCAAGGAGTGGGAGGTGCTGCTGCTGGACGACCCCGTGGACGAGGTGTGGACGGATGCGGTGGAGAAGTACAAGGACTTCGCGTTCCAGTCCGCCGCCCGCGGCGCGGGCGAGGTGGGCACCGAGGAGGAGCGCAAGGCGGCGGAGGAGGCCCGCAAGGACCGCGAGAAAGAGCACGGCTCGCTGCTTGAAATGCTCAAG
>JAAYBR010000025.1 GCA_012730045.1 Candidatus Hydrogenedentota bacterium
GCCCGCGGACAGGAGGAATACGAACGGCAGTACCAGGAGCGGTTGCTCAAAAATCTCGCAAGACAAGCCACAAGAATGGGTTGCCAGCTCATTGTGGAAAACTCCGGAGAAGTACTTTCTTAGCAGGAGGCCCACGTCAGGCACGTCACTGCGAGGAGACCGCCGCCTGACCCGTCACTGCGAGGAGGCCGCCCCGGCCGACGCGGCAGCCTCGTTCCCGGACGCCCCCCGGCGGGCGCCATGAACACGCCCCGCTCAGCCCCCCATGTTGCGTCCCCGGCGGGCTTGGGGTATGCTGGGACGATGACCCCCGCGCATGACACCGCCGCCCCCCCGGACGCACCGCCCCGCGTGCTGCTGCTCGCGGAAAGCCCCTATTTCGGCGGCATCACCGCGCATCTGCTCACGCTGCATGCAGCGCTGGAGGCCCGCTGGCCGGGCGTTTCGGTGCTGGCCTCCCTGTCCGGCCGCCGGGAGGACCGCGCCCTCTGCGACCAGGCCGCCGCGCGCGGGCTGGAAGCTGTGGAAATCCCGATGTCCGGCCCCTGGGACATCCGCGTCCTTCCCCGCCTGCGCGCCCTGGCGCGGGCGCGCGGCGTCGCCGTGGTCCACACGCACAACTACCGCGCCTCCCTTCTTGCGGCGGCCGCCCTGCCGGGCCTGCCCCTGGTCGTGACGTGCCACGGGATCGCCGCAGGCCCCGCGCGCGTGCGCCGGTGGCAGGCCCTGGAGCGCGTGCTCGCCATGCGGCGCGCGCGCCGCGTGGTCGCCTGCGCCGCCGCCGTGCGCGACGCCCTCCTCGCGCGCGGCGTGGCCCCGGAGAAACTCCGCGTCGTGCGCAACGCCGCCCCCGCGCCCCGGGCCGTGGCGGTGGCGGAGCTGGACGCCCTCCGGGCGCGCCACGGTCTGGCGGAGTGCGGGTTGACGGCGCTCTATGCCGGGCGCCTCGTGGAAGGCAAGGGCCTGGAGACCCTGCTGGACGCCCTGCCCCGGGCGCGCGGCTGGGCCGCCGTGCTGCTCGGGGACGGCCCCCTGCGGCCCGCGCTGGAGGCGCAGGCCCGCCGGCTCAAGGTGCCCGCCGTCTTCCCCGGACAATGCGACGACACCGCCCCGTGGTACGCCCTGGCCGACGCCGTCGTGCTGCCCTCCCGGGGCGAGGCCCTGCCCATGACTCTGGTCGAGGCCGCCGCCGCAGGCCGACCCACCGTGGCCTCCAACGTGGGCGGCGTCCCCGAAATCCTCCAGGACGGCACCACGGGCCTCCTTACCCCCCCTGGCGACCCCGAGGCCCTCGCCGCCGCCCTCCGCGGCCTCGAAGACCCCGTCGCCCGCGGCCGCATGGGCACCGCCGCCCGGGACCGCTGGCGCGGGCATTTCACCCCGGAAATCCTCGCCGGCACCCTGGCCGCCGTCTACCGGGAGGCGGCGGGCGGACCGGCCTGCGGTTAACCAAAGAGGCCGGTCCGCGCAAAGAGGTGGCACGGGCTCCAGCCCGTGATTGGGGGCATGGATGCGGCCCAAAACCACGGGCTGGAAGCCCGTGCCACCTCCCTGCGCATGCCCGGCGGCTCTCAAGAGCGCCGCACCGCCCTATGAACCCCTCCAAGCCAGTGGCAAAGAAACGCGCGCGTCCGCCGGCGGGGGTCGCCGGAAGACGCGCGCGGCGTGTCTCTCCGAGAAAGGCCGTCAGGCCTTCTTGGTGTACTTCTCGAGGATGGCGGGGACCTGGTCCGGGGTCATGCCGCCGTAGACCTTGTCCTCGACCACGACCACGGGGGCGAGGCCGCAGGTGCCGACACAGCGGGTGGCGTTGAGGGAGAACAGGCCGTCCTTGGTGGTCTCGCCGAAGTGGATGCCGAGCTCCTCCTGGAGGCGGTCGGCGACGCGCTCGGCGCCCTTGACGTAGCACGCGGTGCCGAGGCAGACGCTGATCATGAACTTTCCGCGGGGCTCGAGGCGGAAGAAGTGGTAGAAGGTGGCGACGCCGGTAACCTTGGAGGCGGGCACCTGGAGGAGCTGGGCGACGGCGTCCATCTGCTCGCGGCCGAGGTGGCCGTAGTGCCCCTGGACGCGGTGCAGGACGCGGATCAGCTGGCTCTCGGGGTGCGCGTCGGCGGCGCACTCCTCGATGAAGGCGACGATCTCGGGGGTGAGGGCGGCCTTGGCGTTCTCGCGCACGGCCTCGCGGTTGTCGTTGCAGCCGCAGCAGCATTCATGGTGGCTCATCAGCGGATTCCTCTCGGCAGTCTGGGCTGGTAGTGGGTGTGGAGCAGGCGGTGGGCCGTCTCGCCCCCGGGCTCGCCCAGGAACTCGTCGTACAGCGCCTTGATGGCGGGGTTGTGGTTGGAGCTCCGCACATCCTTGTTCAGGTCGATGGTGTAGAGCGCCTTGGCCCGCTTGGCCAGGAGCTTCGGGTCGAGGATGGTGTAGCCGCGCGGCGGGTAGGGCTGGCCGCCGCCGCCGATGCAGCCGCCGGGGCAGGCCATGACCTCGATGATGTGGAAGACCTCCTCGCCCGAAACCACCTTGTCCAGGAGCTTCTTGGCGTTCTGCAGGCCGTTGGACACGCCCACGCGCAGCGTGAGGTCGTTGTTCACCTTCAGCTCGCGGACGCGCAGGCCCTCGACGGCGCGCACCTCCACGAACTCCATCTGCGCGGGCGGCTCGCCGTTGATGACCTCGGCCGCCATGCGCAGGGCGGCCTCGAGCACGCCGCCGGTGGTGCCGAAGATGTCGGCCGCGCCGGACGACGCGCCGAGGGGCGAGTCGAACTCGCCGTCCTCAAGCTCCGCCAGGTCAATGCCGTAGCTCTTGATCATGAAGATCAGCTCGCGGGTCGTGAGCGAGGCGTCGGTCTCCTGCCCGCCGTCGGGGGTGGCAAACTCGGGGCGCTGGGCCTCGAACTTCTTGGCCGTGCAGGGCATGATCGCGACGACGAAGACGTCCTTCGGGTCTATGCCCTCCTTCTTCGCGTAGTAGGACTTGATGAGGGAGGACATCATGGACATGGGGGAGCGGCAGGAGCTGGCGTTCGGGATCAGCTCGGGGTAGAAGCGCTCCATGAAGTTGACCCAGCCCGGGGAGCAGCTTGTCAGCAGGGGCAGCCGGTCGTTGTTCTTGAAGCGGTTCAGGAACTCCGTGGCCTCCTCGATGATCGTGAGGTCGGCGGTGAAGTTGGTGTCGAAGACGCGGTCGAAGCCGAGGCGGCGCAGGGCCGTCACCAGCTTGCCCGTGGCCGGGGTGCCCGGCGCCATGCCGAAGCCCTCGCCGACGGTCGCGCGGATGGCCGGGGCCGTCTGCACCACGACATGCTTGGTGGGGTCGCCCAGGGCCTTCCAGACGCGGTCGGAGTCGCTGTGGCCGACAAAGGCCGCCGTCGGGCAGGCGTTGATGCACTGGCCGCACTGGATGCACACCGAGTCGTCCATCTTGTCGCCGTGGGCCGGGGCCACGTGGGTCGTGAAGCCGCGCCCCTGCTGGCTGAGGTTGTGGACGCCCTGGACCTCGGCGCACACGCGCACGCAGCGGCCGCAGAGGATGCACTTCTCGGCGTCGCGCACGATGGACACGCTGGACTTCTCGATGGGGAAGCGCTTGCGCTCGCCGTCGAAAAGCCGCTCGCGCACGCCCAGCGTGTAGGCCAGGTTCTGCAGCTCGCAGTTGCCGTCGCGCACGCAGGTGAGGCAGGCGCGGGGGTGGTTGTCCAGCAGCAGCTCCAGGATGTCGCGCCGGGCCTGCCGGATCGCGGGGCTGTTGGTCTGGATCTCCATGCCCTCCCACACCTGCACGCTGCACGAGGCCATGTAGAAGGGCACGCCCTTCACCTCGACCACGCACACGCGGCAGGAGCCCTGGATGCTGAGCTTGGGGTGGTGGCACAGGCGGGGAATCTTCACCCCGAGCTTCTGCTCGGCCGCCTGCATGATCGTCGTCCCCTTGGGCACCGTCACCGGGACGCCGTCTATCGTCAGGTTGATCATCTGCTGCTGGCTCATACAGTCACCTTATGGGTTGTCCGCGTTGTTGGGGTCAGGCCCGCGCCACCGCGTCGAAGCGGCACACCTCGAAGCACCGCCCGCACTTGATGCAGGCGTCCTGCCCGATCACGTGCGGCTCCTTGCGCGCGCCGCTGATGCACCCGGCGGGGCAGTTTCGGGCGCACATCGTGCAGCCCACGCACTTCTCCGCGTTGATCTCGTAGCGCACCAGCGCCTTGCACTTGCGCGCGGCGCAGGTGCGGTCGTTCACATGCGCGTCGTACTCGTGGCGGAAGTGGCGCAGCGTGCTGAGCACGGGGTTCGGCGCGGCGCGCCCCAGCCCGCACAGCGACGTGCTGCGCACCAGGTTCGCCAGGCGCTCCAGCTTCTCCACGTCCTCCTGCGCCGCCTTGCCCTGCGTGATCTTCTCCAGAATCTCCAGCATGCGCTTCGTGCCCTCGCGGCACGGCGTGCACTTGCCGCACGACTCGTCCTGGCAGAACGTGATGAAGAACTTCGCCACGTCCACCATGCAGTCGTCCTCGTCGAGGACGATCATGCCGCCGCTGCCCATGATGGAGCCCATCTTGCCCAGCGTGTCGAAGTCAATCGGCGTGTCCAGGTACTCCTCGGGGATGATGCCCCCCGCCGGGCCGCCCGTCTGCACGCCCTTGAGCTTCTTGCCGTTGGGCACGCCGCCGCCGATGTCAAACACCACCTCGCGCAGCGTGGTGCCCATGGGCACCTCCACCAGGCCCGTGTGGCGCACCTTGCCCGCCAGGGCGAACACCTTGGTGCCGCCGCTCTTCTCGGAGCCGACGCGGCGGAACCACTCGCCGCCGTACACGAGGATGGCCGGCACGTTCGCGAAGGTCTCGACGTTGTTAATGACTGTCGGCTGGCCCCAGAGCCCGCTCTCGGCGGGGAACGGCGGGCGGATGCGGGGCTGGCCGCGCTCGCCCTCGATGGAGTGGATGAGCGCCGTCTCCTCGCCGCACACGAACGCGCCCGCGCCCAGCCGGATCTCCAGATCCAGGCTGAAGCCCGAGCCCAGGATGTTCTTGCCCAGCAGCCCGTGCTTCCGGCACTCCGCCAGCGCGTGCTCAATGCGCTTGATCGCCAGCGGGTACTCGGCCCGCACATAGAAGAAGCCGCGCGTCGCGCCGACCGCGTAGCCGCCGAGGATCATGCCCTCGATCACGCTGTACGGGTCCGACTCCAGCATGCTGCGGTCCATGAACGCGCCCGGGTCGCCCTCGTCCGCGTTGCAGATGATGTAGCACGTGTTCTTCACATGCTGCCGCGTCAGCTTCCACTTCTGGCCCGTCGGGAACCCGCCGCCCCCGCGGCCGCGCAGCTGCGACAGCAGCACCTCGTTGATCACCCACTCCGGGTCCTCCTTGGCCAGCGCCGTCGCCAGCGCCTGGAACCCGCTGTAGTGCATGTACTCGTCAAGGCTCTCCGGGTCCACCACGCCCGCGTTCCGCAGGGCGATCCGGTTCTGCCGGTTGAAGAACGACACGTCGCCGTACAGGTCAAAGAAGCGCTGGCTGATCGGCTTCGCGTCGCTCAGGAGCTCCGCCACGGGCTCGCCGCCCGCCAGGTGCCCCTTCACGATCCGCGCCACGTCGTCCGCCGAACGCACGTTGTAGATCGTCTCGCCGGGGCGCACCATCACGCTGGTCACGCCCTCCGGCCGCGGCGTCGAGCAGAAGCCCAGGCAGCCCACCGGGATGACCCGCACCTTGTCCGTGCCGAGGCCCGCATCCTCCAGCGCCCGCAGGAACGCCTTTTCCGTGCTGCCGCCCACGATGGCGCCGCAATGCTTGTCGTCGCACACCAGCACCTCGTAGTCCGCGCGGACCTCCGCCTTCTCCAGCAGCCGGTCCTCCAGCGGATTCCCGCCCTGCACGTGCTGCGTGAAAATCGTGTGCGCCGTGTCGCGGTCCACCTGCTGGTAGATCACCGGCATCTGGCCCGGCACGAACACCGTCACGATGGGCTCGCGGCTGCACCGGCCCGTGCAGCCCGTCTTGCGCAGAAGGATGTCCGTGCGGCCGCTCGTGAGGATGCTCCGCTCGAACTCCTGCCACACCTCCCCCGCCCCCGCCGCGTTCTCGCACGTGGCCGAGCCGACTTGGATGCGGACCGCCTTGGCCGGCACGGCTTTCGCAAGCCGCTTCTCCGCTTTTGCGTGCAGTTCCTGATAGGCTTTCGTGACTTTTTCTTTCATGGAGAACCCCGATGTGTTTGCCCGGTCCACTGCCGGAATGCGACACTCTTGGAGGCTGTGTTGAACTTCCGGCAGGAAAAAGGCATGATCTTCTCCGCCGGAAAGGTCTCAGCTGGCGACATTCTATGCGTAGGGGCTTTCCCGGCTTCAATAGATTCTTTTGGAATGCATGCCTAATATTTGGTAATGTGGCTGAATTTCTGGACTTTCCGGCCCCGTAGAGCGCCTTTTTGGGGATGGGAAAGCGGATATTTTGGCCAAAAGGGCGGGTTTTCCCCGAGATTTTGGAAAAATCCGGGGATTCAAACCGCATAAAGGAACTTTTTTGTGAGTGATCCGGAACGGGCAGATCGGGCCATCCCCCCCCGCAGGGCACCCCTTGCCCGCCGTCCCGCCGCCCCGATCCTCCACACCCTGCTGGAGGCCCACCGCATCTCCCACAAGGTCCGTATCCTGTGCTACGGGTGCGGCCAGGGCGCGGACGTGCAGTGGTTCCTGCTGCGCCGGTTCAAAGTGCATGGCTACGACCCCCACCCGCCTTTTGGCTACAGCGACAAGCCGGAGGGCCACTACGAGTTTGTGTTCTTTAATTATCTGATGACCCGGCTGAAGACGCCGGAGGCGCGGCGGCGGACCCTGGCCGAGGCTTTCCAGCATGTGAAGCCCGGGGGGGCGCTGGTGGTCACCAGCCGGATACTGGCGCAGGTGTGGGCCGCCGGGGGCGATGAGGGGGTCCGGAGTCATGCCCGGGATCTTCTGGCGGACTGCGACACGGCGGAGATGGAGGTGTTTCCCCCCGATGCGGGCGACCAGTCCATTGCGGTGCTGGTGCGGCGCAGCGGGGTCTACCGTCCCGCTTCGCCGTGGGTCTGGGTGGACGCCCGGGAGGATTTCGAGGCCCTCTGCCCCCTGTTGGAGCGGGAGCGGATCATGGGCCTGGATGTCGAGACCACGCTGGAGGAGCCGCGCACCCTGTGCACGGTGCAGATTGCGGTGCCGGGGCGCACCTATGTTCTGGACGCCTTGAAACTGGCGCCGCTGGACCCGCTGCGCCCGGTCATGGAAAACCCGGACGTCCTCAAGATCATCCACAACGCCGACTTCGAGCGGGAAATGCTCGCCAGACACGCCATCAAACTCGACGGGGTCTATGACACCCTTGCGGCCTCCCGCAAGAAGCACCGCAAGGGCGGCGTCTCGGGGCACAAACTGGGCGACGTCTGCGAGCGGGAGCTGGGCATCTATCTGGACAAGGCCCTGCAGCTCTCCGACTGGACGGTTCGCCCGCTCAGCCCGGATCAGCTAAACTATGCGGCGGTGGACGCCGAGGTCATGCTCCTCCTCCACCGCGTCTTTGAACCGCCGCTGCCGCAGAACCTGGAACTGTTCTGAGGGAGGCACATCATGCGACGCAAAGAACGACTGCCGGAGGCCGTGCTGTTGCTGGCCGCGCTGCTCCTCGCGGCGGCGGTCCCCGCCCAGATTCCCGGACTGCCCTCCCTCCCGGAGACGGCCGGCGCCGAAACGGCGCAGGAAGCCCCGCCGGAGGTTCTGGTGGAGACCCTCCAGACGCAGGCAACCGAGGCGGAGCAGCGGCTTGCCGAGGCGCTTTCCCTGGCCGAAAACCCGGAGGCCCTGCCCCCCGGCATTTCCGCCGAGCTGGCGGAGGCCCGGGTTCAGGCGGCGCGCAACGCCCTTAAAGCCCTTCAGGCCCGCCTCCAGCAGGTCCGCGACCTGGAAACGGAGCGCGCGGCGGCCGCGGCGGCCCGCGAAAGCCTGGAATCCTTTGTCAAGCTCGACGAGCCCCCGCCCTATGCCATGGCTTTCCTGGACACCCTGCGCGGGCAGGTGGACGCGAAACAGAGCGAGATAGACGCCGAGCGCCTCGGGCGCGACGTGGTCCGGGGCATGGCGGAGCGGGAGACGGCCAACCTGGAACGGCTCAAGATGCTGGCCAACCAGGCGGCCGAGGCCGCCAAAGCCGCCGCCTCCGAGGAGGACAAGGCCCGCACGCTGTTCGCCCTGGACACGGCCCGCCGCAGCCAGCGCGCGGCGGAAACGGGTGTGGAGGCCCTCCGCGCCGCCGTTGCCGTGGCCGACCAGCGGCTGGCGCGGCTGGACACGGAACTGGAACTGGGCCGGCGCCGCGCCGCAGCCGCGGCCGCGCAGACCCTGTTCACCCAAAAGGAGCTGGAGGAAATTGAGCAGGCCGCCAAACAGGCGCGGGCCGCCCTGGAGGAGGAGCTTGCCGGGGCGCAGCGGGAGCTGGACCGGCGGACCGCCCGGGACGGCGAGCTGGCCCGGCGCGCCGGGCAGGAAGGCCCCGCGGACCCGGCCCTCGCCGCCCAGCGGGAGACCGCCCGCGTCCGGGTGGAAGCCGCCCAGGGCCTGGTCAATTCCCTGGGCAGCATGCTGGAGATGGAGGCCGACACCCTCGAGGTGTGGCGTCTGCGCTTTGAGGTGGCCCACCCCGGCGCGGGGGGCGAGCGCCGCCCGGTGACGGAACTGGAACGGGAGATGGACGCCTACCGCTCCCGGTATGACGGCATCCAGGCCATTTTTGAGCAGCGGCTCAATGCGGTCCGGGCCCAGACCCTTTCCCTCGACAAGGAGGTCCAGGCGCTGCCGGAGGAGGCGCGCGCAGAGTTTCGCCTCCGGCGGGAGGCCCTGGCCGAGCGAGAGACGGGCCTGCTCCGGCTGGCGGCGCGGGGGGAGGCCCTCTCCCGCCTGATCCGGTCGGGGCGGCTGGACATTCGGGGCCGGCTTGAGGCCCTCTCCGGACTCGACCGGGCGGCCCAGGGCGTTTCGGACCTTTGGCGCAACACCCTCAACTTCTTCGACCGGGAACTGTTCACCATCGGCGACGAGTCCATCACGCCCCGCAAGCTGATCATCGCCGTGGTCATTCTGGTGTTCGGGCTCCTGTTCACCCGGCTGTTCCTGAACCGGATCACCGGATTCGCCATCACCCGCCTCAAGCTGCGCCCGGGCGGCCGCTACGTGGTGGAGACCATCACCCGGTACCTGCTCCTCATCATCGTCTTCTACGCCGTTCTCAAGTACCTCAACATCTCCCTGACCGTCTTAACCTTCATCGGCGGCGCGGCGGCCATCGGCGTCGGTTTCGGCGCCCAGACCCTCGTGAGCAACTTCCTGAGCAGCCTCATCCTCATGGGTGAGCAGCCCATCCGCGTCGGCGACATCGTCGAGGTCGGCGGGCTCACGGGCCGCATCGTCCACATGGGCGCGCGCGCCTGCATGGTCCGCACCTTCTCCGGCGTCGAGGTCCTCGTGCCCAACAGCAAGTTCCTCGAGGACAACGTGGTCAACTGGACCCTTTCGGACCAGAAGATGCGCTTCGACGTGACGGTCGGCGTCGCCTTCGGCTCCGACATTCGCCGGGTCAAGGACATCCTGGAGGATATCGCGGGCCGCCACGGGCAGATCCTCAAGGATCCCGAGCCGGTCGTGGTGTTCCAGGATTTCGGCGACAACGCCCTGGTCTTCGCCGTCTACTTCTGGCTCGACCTGGAGAAGAGCGACTCCCGCGTGGTCCGCAGCGACATCCGCTTCATGGTCGAGCGCGCCTTCGCCAAGGAAGACATCGCCATCGCCTTCCCGCAGCGGGATGTGCACATGAACATGGCCGGACCCGTCGAGGTCCGCCTCGCCCGGGAGCAGGACGCCGGGCCCGCCAAAGACTGAGGAGGCACCCATGGACATGGACCGAAGAACCTTTATCGCGGGCACCGCCGCCGCCGCCGCGGGCACCCTCGCCCGCCGCGCGCGCGCCCAAAGCCCCAACGGCCGCCTGGGTGTCGGCGTTATCGGCTGCGGCGGGCGCTCGGAAACCCATATCGCCACCCTCCTCGAAATGGAGAAAACCGACAAGACCGTGGAGATCGTCGCCCTCTGCGACGTCTACCGGCCGCGTCTGGAGAAGAAGGCCGCGATGGTCGGCCGGCCGGTCCGCCTCTACCGGGACTACCGGGAGCTGCTCGCGGACCCCGCCGTGGACCTGGTCACCATCGCCACGCCGGACCACCACCACGGGGAGCAGGCCATCGCCGCCCTGGAGGCGGGAAAGCACGTCTACTGCGAGAAGCCCCTCACCCACTGGCGGCAGTGGGACCTGACCCGCCGTTTCTTCGAGGCCGCGGCGAAGTCCCCCGCCGCCTTCCAGCTCGGCGCGCAGCGCATGTCCGACTCCGCCTTCCGCCAGATGAAACAGCTCGTGAAGGACGGGATCATCGGGAAGCCGATCCACGCGGAGTGCGGCATCTTCCGCACCGGAGACTTCGGCGAACGCGGCATGCCCATGGACGACCCGGAGGCCAAGCCCGGCCCCGACCTCGACTGGGACGCCTTCCTCGGCGACGCCCCCAAGCGGCCCTTCGACGCGAGCCGCTTCTTCCGCTGGCGCATGTACGAGGACTATGCGGGCGGCCCCGTCACGGACCTCTACCCCCATGTGCTCACGCAGGTCATAGACATCCTCGGCGTCACCCACCCGTCCCACGCCGTCGCCACGGGCGGCAAATACCGCTACCAGGAGCGCGAGGTGCCCGACACCTTTAACATGCTGGTCGAGTATCCCGGGAACATTTCCATCGCGGTGCTGGGCACCCAGGGCAGCAACTACCAGGGCACCGGCGGCCGCGACGACATCCGCATCCCCGTCATCCGCGGCTGGGACGGCGCCCTGACCATCCAGGAAAACGACATCGTGTTCATCCCCGACACCCCGGGGGGCGGGCGGAAGGAGGAGCGGTTCCCCATCGAGCGCGGGTACAACGTGCTCTACCTCATGCGCAACCTCGTCGAATGCGCCCTGACCGGCGCGCGCACCCTCGACAGCGGCCCCGCCCTCGCCTACCACACCCAGACGGCTCTCCTCATGGGCATGACCGCCTACCGCGAGAGGCGGACGGCCTTTTTCGACCCGGAGAAGCAGGAAATCACCACATGACCAAACCCGCCGCCCTCCTGCTGCTCGCTGCGACGCTCCTGCTTGGCCCGGTGACCGCCTTCGGCGCGGCGCTGGAAGACGTCGCCGCCGCGTCCGCCGGGACGTACGCGGGCATTTTCCAGAAGTTCGCCGCCTATGACACCGTGGTGGAGCCCGACAAGAACGCCCCGGAATGGTGGGCCGGCGCGCCGTCCGTGGTCCACGACCCCGACACGGGCTTCTGGATGGCCTGCCGCATGCGGGCCGGCGAGGGGCCTCGGGGCCTGCGCGGCTATGAGGTGCGCATCCTCCGCAGCGATGACGGGATCCATTTCACCCCCGTCCTGAACATCCGCCGCGAGGACGTCCCCATCCCCGGATTCGAGCGGCCCGCCCTCGTCCGCGACCCCCAAACCGGCAAATTCCGCCTCTACGGCTGCGGCCCCTGGAAGGACGGCCCCTGGTCCATTATCAAATGGGATGACGCCGGCCGGCCCGACCAGATCGTGGTCACCTCCGCCAAACCGGTCATCGTCCCGCCGGAGAAGGAATACGAGCGCGACATCGTGCCGAAGGGGTTCAAAGACCCGGTCATCCTCTTCGCGGAGGGGGCCTGGCACTGCTACGTCATCGGCTACATCCGGGAAAATGAGCGGATTTTCCACTTCAGCAGCCCCGACGGCGAGAACTGGAAGCCTGTGGGCGATTTCCGCAGCCCCGTAATGGACCTCACGGGCTGGCACGACTTCTTTGTGCGGCCCGCCAGCGTCGTGCCCGTCGGCGTGGGCTATCTCTTTGTCTACGAGGGGTCAAAGACAAGCTGGCATGACCCTGTCTACAACATCGCCACCGGCTTGGGGTTCACCTTCGACCTGCACCAAATCACCGACCTGACCCCCGACACCCCCCTCGCCCTCAGCACCACCCCCAGCGGGGATTTCGCCACCCTGCGCTACTCCCACTGGCTCAACCGCGACAACGAGTTATGGGTCTACGCCGAGGCGGCCCGCCCCAACGAAAGCCACGAAATCCGCCTGTTTCGACTGAAAAAGTAGCCCGCCCACCGGTCCGGCCACCGCCGGCTTCCGAGGGGTTCACGCAAAACACCCCATTCGCCCCTTTCCTCCCTCGCACCCTGCCGAACGCCGGGAAAAGGGGAGGAGCCCCGTCTTTTTTTGGAGAGCCGGCCCAAAAACTCTGGACATTTGGGGAAATACATGCTACCATGGGAGCCGCGTAAAGTGGCGAGGTGTATGCGTTTTGCCCGCCTTCGGGACGGTGGCGACACTGTTTTTCCGGGAGGCGGTGGAGTCTAAAGCCTTTTTTGGGAACATGTTGGCTCCGGACCCCGCTCCGGGGCAGGCACGGTCGGTGGTTGCAGAGAAAACGGCGCAATGGGGCGCACTAGGCGAGGGTAAACGCATGGCGAAACGCCCGGAAGCGGTCAAGGCCAAGAAAACAGCAGTTTCCGCGAAAAAGCCGAAAGTGGTCCAGGGAAAGCCGAAAACGCCGCCGAAGGCGGTGACGCCAAAAGGAAAGGCCAAACCAGCCCCCGCTGCGGCGAAAAAATCGCCGGTAAAGCCCGCCCGGGCCGCCGCCCCGGCGCCGAAAAAGGCCGTGCCGGCCAAAAAAGGGGCCGTGACCGCAAAAACGGCCAAGAAAACTCCGCCCGTGGCACAGAAAAAGAAGAGTATCGTTGCGGCTCCCAAGAAGGCCGCCCTCCCGGCCAAGAAGCAGAAGGCGGTCGCTGTGAAGGCCAAGACCGCCCCCCCGGCCAAGAAGCAGAAGGCGGTCGCCGTGAAGGCCAAGGCCGCCCCCCCGGCCAAGAAGCAGAAGGCGGTCGCCGTGAAGGCCAAGGCCGCCCTCCCGGCCAAGAAACAGAAGGCGGTCGCCGTGAAGGCCAAGGCCGCCCTCCCGGCCAAGAAAAAGCCGGCTGCGGTTCCCAAGAAGCCCGTCGTCCAGACGAAAGTAGTGGCCAAGATTCCCGCGAAACAGGCGGCAAAAGCCCCGATAAGACCCGAAAAAGCCCCCAAAGTCGCTGAAAAACCGGTGCCAAAGCCCGCGAAGCCCGTTTCCCCTCCCCCGAAACCGGTGACCGCCCCCGTTAAGGAAAAGGCGCCGGCCCCCGCACGAAAAGAGAAAATGGTTCCTCCCATCCCGGTCGCTTTCCTGGTGGAACTGGCGCAGACGATCAAGGAGGCCGTGGAGGAGTCGGCGCGCGCGGTACGGGGCCGCGAGGTGGTCAGCCACGCCGAAAGCGGGGATGTGACCTTCCAGTTGGACAAGATCGCCGAAAAGGCGCTGCTGAACTTCCTGAAGCGGGCCGGACAGCCCGTCGCCTACTATTCCGAGGATGCCGGGTACTCCACCTTCACCTCCGAAAAGCCCAAGCACCTGCTGGTGGTGGACCCCATAGACGGGAGCCGGGCGGCCAAGAGCGGCTTTGAGGGCTGCGTGGTGGCCGTGGCGAGCACGCGGGTCATCGAGCGGCCCACCATGGCCGACGTGGACAGTGCCGTCGTGCTGGAGCTGCTGGGGGACCGCTGCTTCCAGGCGGAGCGCGGCAAGGGGGTGAAAATCACCGCCGGAAGCCAGCCCCGCCGTCCGAAACTCTCGGTCAACACGGAACTGCGGACCATGATCTGGTCCATGACCGTGCCGGGGCGGCCCGCCGAGCTGGTCTTCCCCACCGTGGCGCGCCTGATAGACCATTCCAGTCTGGAGGGGGGCTTTTTCGCCTGCAACAGCACGGCCTACAGCCTGACGCGCCTGCTGACCAACCAGTTGGACGCCTGCGTGGACATCGCCAACCGGTACTACCGCGACATTCCGGAGAAGGTCCAGCGGCTTTTCGAGAACGCCGGGCAGGGACGGGTGATCGGCATTGCGCCCTACGACCTGGCCGCCGCCCTGCTGGTGGCCCAGGAGGCCGGCTGCGTGGTCACCGACGCCTATGGAAAGAACTTCAACGACGTCCTGCTGCTGGACAGCACGGCGTCGAACCATCTATCCCTGGTGGCGGCGGCCAGCAAGGGGCTCCACGCCAAGCTCATGGAGTTCCTGGTCCGGCGCATCGAGATGGTGGAAAGCCGGTTCCAGGCCCTCCCCTCCGCCTGACACCCGAAAACCGCACCGTCCCCCGTTTCCCGCCGGGGCATGGGGAATCCCCTGTCCAGCGCCGGGAAGGGGTGTCCGGGTGCGGCGCGGCGTCCGCATTTTTAGGGTCGCGGGGGGAGGTTCGGGGCATGTATACTCAGTCCCCGACAGGTTTTCAGGACGGCGGGCGCGGAGCGGAGGCCCCTCCCCCGGCCCCGGAAGAAGGGTGAGCAATGACTGAAGGCAAGCGAAGCGTTTCAATCGTGGTGCCCGTGTACAACGAGGAGGAGTCCCTCCGCCCGCTGCACGCGGAGATCACGGCCGCCATGGAAAAGACCCCGGCCGTGGCGGACTACGAGATTATCCTGGTGGACGACGGCAGCCGCGACCGCTCGGTGGAGGTGTGCCGGGAACTGCACGCGGCGGACCCGGCCCATGTGCGGGTGATTGTCCTGCGGCGCAATTTCGGCCAGACGGCGGCGATGGCCGCGGGCTTCGACGCCGCGCGCCACGGGGTGATCGTGCCGATGGACGCGGACCTCCAGAACGACCCGGCGGACATCGGGCTGCTGCTGGCGAAGCTGGACGAGGGCTACGACGTGGTCAGCGGCTGGCGGGCCAACCGCCAGGACAAGGCGCTGTCGCGCAAGCTCCCCTCCCTGGTCGCGAACCGGCTGATCGGGTGGATCACGGGGGTGCGCATCCACGACTACGGCTGCACGCTCAAGGCCTACACCCGCGACGTGACGGAGCACATGAACTTCTACGGCGAGCTGCACCGCTTCCTGCCCGCGCTGGCGAGCTGGGCCGGCGCGCGGGTGGCGGAAATCCCCGTGAACCACCGCAGCCGGCAGTTTGGCGCGTCGAAGTACGGCATCGGCCGCACCATCCGGGTCATCCTCGACCTGATCACCGTCAAGTTCCTCATGTCCTACTCCACCAAGCCCATGCAGGTCTTCGGCAAGTGGGGCGCGGTCTCCCTGGGGATCGGCTTCTTCGCCGGGCTCATGACGGTCTGGGACAAGCTGTTTTACCACCTCAGCGTGAACCGGAACGGCTGGGCCCTGGTCTGCCTGCTCTTCTTCCTCATGGGCATGCAGTTCATCAGCATGGGCCTCCTCGGCGAGATCAGCATCCGCACCTACTACGAGAGCCAGAAGAAGACCATCTACACGGTCCGCGAAAAAATCGGGACGGAGTGACGGCATGCGGATACTGATGCTGAACTACGAGTACCCGCCCCTGGGTGGCGGCGGCGGGGTCGCCTCGGCCAAGTTGGCGGAGGGCTTTGTCCGAGCGGGGCACGCGGTGGACGTCATCACGTCGCACTTCGCGGGCCTGCCGCGCGAGGAGACTCTGGAGGGGGTCCGCATCTTCCGCGAGCCCGTCGCCGGGCGCAAGGACTACCAAACCGCCTCGATCATCTCCATGCTGACCTATCCGCAGGCCGCCGTGCGCCGCGCCCTCGCCCTGCGGCGCGGCGGGGACTACGACGTCCTTAACACGCATTTTGCCATTCCCACCGGCCCGGCGGGCTGTATTCTGTCCGCGCTTTGGCGCAGGCCGAACGTCCTGTCGGTCCACGGCGGCGACATTTACGACCCGAGCAAGAAGTACTCCCCCCACCGGCACCCTGCGCTCAAACTGGCGGTGAAGACGGTGCTCAACCGGGCCTCGGTGATCGTCGCGCAGTCGGAGGACACGCGCGCCCGCGTTGAGGGCATCTATCACCCCAAACGCCCCGTGTCGCGCATTCCGCTCGGCTTTCGCCCCCCCGACATTGCCTCCGTCCCCCGCGCGGAGCTGGGGCTGGAGGAGAACGCCGTCTATGCGGTGGCGGTGAGCCGCCTCGTCGCGCGCAAGGCGTACCCGGATCTGCTGCGGGCCTTCGCCCGCTGCGTCACGCCGGGACTGCGGCTGCTGATTGCCGGAGACGGCCCCGAGCGCGGCGCGCTGGAGGCGCTCTGCCGCGAGCTGGGCATTGCTGAACGCGTGCGCTTCTTCGGCCAGGTGACGGAGGAGGAGAAGTACCGGCTCCTCGCCGCGGCCGACTTCTTCGCCCTGGCCTCGCAGCACGAGGGCTTCGGCATCGTGTTCCAGGAGGCCATGCACTGCGGCCTGCCCGTGGCCACCACCAACGTCGGCGGGCAGACCGACTTCCTCTTCCACGGCGACAACGCGCTCCTGAGCGCCCCCGGCGACACGGAGACCCTCGCGCGGCATCTGGACACGCTGGCGGCGGACGCGGACCTGCGCCGGAAAATGGGCGCCCTCAACCGCGAGCGCATCCGGGAACACCACATTGACCGGGTGGTGGAGCGCTACGTCGAACTCATGGAAGGGCTCCTGAAACACCCCTCCGGGAAAGACCCGCAGCAGAGTCAGACAACGTGAACCAACACACAGACACGCACGCCGCCCGTCGTTCCCACGAAAGCGGGAACCCATCCCGGGGCGGGGGGGTGCGCCCCGCGCCGAAGGCATGGACCCCCGCCTTCGCGGGGGTGACGGGGGACTTTGCGGGCCCCACACCGCCCGAGGTGGGGATTCTACCGATGAAGTCATGGATGCGATGTGGACCATGGCCAACGGTTTTTCTTCACCCCGGAGGGGTGAGGGACATTAGCCGGTGGTTGAGCGCAAGCGATACCACCGGAAAAGGGGGCCTCATCCCGTTGTCGGTACCCCGGCAGGGGTGCAGGACTCTGGATCTGGGGGAACCGACGCGTCCTGAACCCCATCCGGGGTTCGAAAGAAATGGGGGGAAGGGTCCGCTGTCCGGTGGTATCGCCTGCGCTCAACCACCGGCTAATATCCTGTATCCCTCCGGGATGCCCATCGGGAGATTGGCGTTCCCAGGCGGGGGGCCGTCCCGACACGCTCCTTGCTCACTTGGCAGCGTGGCGCTGTTGTTAGAAGGGCTTCTTCCTTCGCGCCTCCGCGCCTTTGCGTTAACTCCGCCTTCTTCCCTGACGC
This sequence comes from Candidatus Hydrogenedentota bacterium, assembly GCA_012730045.1. Lineage (NCBI taxonomy): Bacteria > Pseudomonadati > Candidatus Hydrogenedentota > Candidatus Hydrogenedentota bacterium. The sequence goes on from JAAYBR010000025.1 coordinate 17,231, forward strand.
AAAGACGCGAACGCGGCGGGGAGTGCGCGTGATGAAGGCCGGAAAACTGACCAAGGAAACCGTGTGGGCCGCCCTGTCCAAGGGCAGCACGCTGGTCTTCTTCCTGCTCATCAACGCCGCGCTGGCGCGCATTCTGGGCCGCGAGGCCTTCGGCGCATGGTCCTACTTTTACGCCGCCTTCAGTGTGGTCTATCTTGCATCGCGTCTGGGGGTTAGTGATTCGGCCCGCGTGTTTACGGCCCGTGCCCTCGGCGGCGACATCCGCCCGCCCGTCACGGCGGGGCTGCTCCTGCAGGTAATCTCGTCTTCCCTCTTCGCGCTCGGGCTGTTGGCGCTGGCCGGGCCGCTCTGCGCGCTGATGGACCGCCCCGATTTCGTCCTGCTGTTCCGGCTTGGCGCGCTGCTGGTGTTCACCCAGAGCGCCACGGACTTCTTCAAACTGGTCTTTGAGGGGCTTCACCGCCTCCGCTTCACCTTCACCACGGGCTTCCTGGACTACGCGCTGCGCCTCGTCCTGATCGTGACCCTGGTCTGGGCCTTCCCGCAGCCCTGGGCCGCCGTCACGGCCTTCATCATCGCCACGGCGCTGTGTGCCGCCGTGTCCTTTCTTGTGCTGGACCGCCGCTTCATTCACCCGGCGGGCGGCTACACCCTGCGGGGTTTCTCGATCCTTTCCATGATTGTCTATGCCGCCCCAATGTTCCTGTCAAACCTCGGCGCCGCGGTGTCCGTCGAGCTCGACGTTCTGATGCTGGGCCGGCTTACCTCGGACGCGGAGGTGGGCCTTTTCGCCCCGGCCAAGGAAATTTCGGCGCGCATGATGCACGGCGGCGTGCTGCTGGCCATGAGCACCCTCCAGGTCTTCGCCCGGACAAAGGAAGAGGACCTGCCGTCCCTTCGCCCGCTGCTGAACCGGCTCCTCTGCATCGCCGTGGCCTTTTACTCCGTGGGCTGTGTCGCCATTCTGCTCTTTGCGGGAAAGATCATGCCGCTCATTTTCGGCGCCGAATTCGCCGGGTCAGGCATGCCCATGCAGCTTCTTGTGCCTTTCGTCTTCTACATGAGCGTGTCACGCGTGTACACGGGCATCCTGGATTACCGGGGCCAGGCATGGATCCGGGTGGGATATCTCGCTCTTTCCGTCCTCTTGAACGTCGTCCTGAACCTCGTGTTAATTCCGAACTTCGGCGCGGCGGGAGCGGCCACGGCCACATCGTTGGCCTACCTGCCTTATGTTATCCTCTGCTGGGTTCAGTTGCGGCGGGTTTTCGCCGCCGCGGAGACCGCCCAGAAGAACAACATGGAGTCCCCCAGGATTGATGCATCCACTCCTTGAAGACATCGTCCGGACGCGTCTAAAGTGCCCCGTGTGCCCCGCGCCGGAGCGGCCGACCGCCGGGTCCGACGAGGACGGCGTCTCGACCTTCCAGTGCGGCGCGTGTGGATTCCGCATGACGGTGTCCTCGAACGGACTATTGACGGCGCTTCCGCCGCATCTTGCCGGCACGGCGCAGGAGAACATCGCTTATTACGATGCCATGGCCTGCGGCGGGGGCGGCCGCCTGTCGTCCCGCTCGCGCGGCCGCAACCACCAGCACAAATGCGGGGCCGTCCTGCGCCATCTCCGCCTTGCGCCGGGGGGCGCGGCCCGGACGGTGCTGGAGTTCGGCATCGGCCTGGGCAGCCATGCCGAGGCCGTTGTTGATGCCGGAGCCGCCTGTGCCGGGCTGGATATCTCCCCCGAACTGCTCAAGTTTGTGCAGAAGAACAGCCCCAAGCTTCAGGGCAGCCTGTTCGCCGCCGCAGACGCCACATCGCTCCCCTTTCAGGAAGAGTCCTTTGACGCCGTTTTCTGCGTCGCGGCGCTGCATCATCTGGTGGAGCCGCTGGACGGGGTGCGAGAACTGCTGCGCGTGCTGAAGCCGGGCGGCCGCTTCTGTTTTCTGGAGCCAAAACGGTTCTATCCGGCGCAGCTCATGGGATACCTGCGCAACCCGAAGGTGGAGGCGGGGACAATGCGGACCACCCGGGGGCGCATCCTGCGCTGCCTGCGCGCCATGAATGTGGCTGAGGCCTCTGCGGAGCCCCTGATCTACACGCCCAACCGCCCCCGCGCGCTGGCGCCCCTGTATGACCGCGTGGACTGGCTGCTCGGCCGAATGCCCCTCGGCGGACTGCTCTCGGTGATGTTCTGCATTCACGGCGTAAAATAAGTCCCGCCTGTTGTCTGGGGAGCCCATGCCCCCTTACACTGGTGGACGCGGCGGCCCCGCGCCCCCCTGCCCGGGCGCATTGCCCGGAACAACCACGGAAAGCAGGTTAGTGCCATGGCGAGATTCTGCATCATCGGCTCCTACAGCGGCCGCAACGCGGGCGACTGCGCCATTCTTGAAAACGTGGCGCGGGGGATTGTCGAGACCTTTCCCGATGCGGTGTGCGAAGTGCCGACACTCAACCCCGCGTTCATCCGGAACACCTATTCCGATCTTCCGATGGTGCCCGTGCCCTGCATGCCCTGGAACCTGAGCGTGAAGCTGTTCGGGCTGCCGCTGGCCCTGTCCGTCCTGCGCAGCGACGCGGTGATCGTGACGGCGGCCATGCTTTTCGACATCCGGTTCTGGAACCCGCTCTACAACTTCCTGACCTCCCTGCTGATCGCCCTGCCCCTCGCAAAACTCACGGGCAAAAAGGTGTTCTTCTACGGTGTGGGCGTCGGCCCCGTCAACACGCTCAAGGGCCGCGCCGTGGTGCGCTACCTGCTCAACCTTGCCGACGGCATCACGTTGCGCGAGGAGAATTCCATCCCCATCATGCGGGATCTCGGCGCCGCCGTGACGCCCGTCATGGCCGCCGACCCGGCCCTCAACCAGCGCGTGCCGGAGGAGGCCGCCGCCCGCATGCGGGAGCGCGTGCGGCAGGACCTCGGGGAGGGCCCCTTCGCCACGGTGAACCTCAACGCCTATGTCGGCGGATGGACCCAGGACGCCGCAGGGAAGACGCTCACGCGGGAGCGGTTCGAGGCGGAGACGGCGGCCGCCGTGCGGCGGCTGGTGGACGAGTGGAACCTCGGCGCCGCCCTCATCTCCACCCACCGCATGGACGACGCCGTCATGGAGTCGGTCCTGCGGCGGATTGACCGGCCGGGCCGCGCGGTCCTCTACAAGTGCCGCGACTTCGACCACCGCGAGCTGATGGCCGTCATGGGGATGTCAGAGTTCATGGTCGGCATGCGGCTCCACTGCCAGATCCTCGCCTTCGCCGCAGGCACGCCGTGCATCGCCCTCAACTACGCCCCCAAGGTCCGGCATTTCATGCAGATGGCCGGCCTGGAGGACCTGGTGATCGAGCTGGACGGGGGATACTCCGCCGACGGGCTGCTCGGGCGCTGCGCCCACCTGCGCGACCACCGGGAAACCCTCCTCCCCGACATGCTCGCCCGCGTTGCCGCCCTGAAGCAGGCCGCGAAGAACAGCCCCGCCGAACTCGCCAAAGTCATGGGCGGATAGAGGCAGACTCAACGCAGAGGCGCGGAGAGCGCAAAGGGCGCAGAGTATCCGGGAAGAGTCCGATGCGCGGGCCGCCGCACGGCCTGTTCTTAGAGCAGGCCGAGTTCTTTGAGGCCGTCTATGCCCGTGCGGACCTCGCCCGCGGAGCGGTGCAGGGACGCGCGGTCGGCGTTGGAAATGTCCAGCTCCAGCACCTTCTCCACGCCGTTCATCCCCAGGAAGCAGGGGACGCCCATGTAGATGTCGCTGAGGCCGTACTCGCCGCTGAGGAGGGCGGCGCAGGGCAGGAGCTGGCGCTCGTCGCGGAGGATGGACTGGACCATGCGCACGGCGCTGGCGGCGGGGGCGTAGTAGGCGCTGCCGGTCTTGAGCAGCGCCACGATCTCGCCGCCGCCCTTGCGGGTGCGCTCGACGATGGCGTCAATGCGGTCCTGCGGCAGGAGCTTCGTGATGGGGATGCCGGACACGGTGGTGTACTGCGGCAGGGGAACCATGTCGTCGCCGTGGGAGCCGAGGACCATGGTGTCCACGTTCTTCATGCTGACGCCGAGCTCCATGGCGACAAACGAGCGCATGCGCGCGCTGTCGAGGCAGCCCGCCATGCCCAGGACGCGGCTGGCCGGGAAGCCCAGGCGCTTCCACGCCAGGTACACCATCACGTCCAGCGGGTTGGTCACGATGATCACCACGGAGTCCGGCGCGTGGGTCTTGATGCTGTCGCAGACCGCGTTGAGGATGCGGGCGTTCTTCTCCAGCAGGTCGAGGCGGGTCATGCCCGGCTTGCGCGGCAGCCCCGCCGTCACCACCACCACGTCGGACCCGGCGATGTCGGCGTAGTCGTTCGTGCCGGTGCACACGCCGCTGTACCCGCGGATCGGGCCGGCCTCGGTCAGGTCGAGGGCCTTGCCCTGCGGCAGCCCCTCCACGATGTCCGTGAGCACGACGTCGCCGAGCTCCAGTTCCAGGCAGTACTGCGCCGCCGAGGCGCCCACGTTGCCCGCGCCGATGACCGCGATCTTGAACCGTTTTCCAGCCGCCATGGTGCAACCTCCTTGTGTTATAGAGAAAAATTTCTCTAATTGTACCGCCCCGTGCCCGTCTTTGTCAACATGCCCGCGCCGGGGCGCATTCCCGCCCTAGCAGCGCTTCTCCGGGAAGTAGTGCGCCTCGATGAGGCAGCAGACCGTGTGCCACAGCGTCGCGTGGGCCTCCTGTATGGCCTTGGTCGAGTCGCCCGGGGCTTTGACCGCGATGTCCGCCTCCGCCGCCAGATAGCCGCCCTTGGGCCCCGTCATGGCCACCGAGACGCCGCCCTTCGCCTTCGCCACACTGACGGCCATGCGGCAGTTCGGCGCGTTGCCGCTGGTGGAGAGCACCAGCAGGACATCGCCGGGGCGCATGAGGGCGTTGAGCTCCTGGGCGAAGGCCACATCGCGCAGGGGCGAGTCGTTTTCCACGGCGGTCTTGAGGGCCGAGTTCAGGCCGAGGGTCACGCCGCGCAGGCCCGCCTCGAGATGGGCGCGCAGCTCCTCCCCGAAAGGCAGGCCGTCCAGCGCCGCCGCAAAGGCGGGGTCCAGCGTGCGCCTCCGCTCGAAGCTCTTGCAGAGTTCGCCGACAATGTGGACCGCGTCCGCGTGGGACCCGCCGTTGCCCGCAGTGTAGAGCGTGCCGCCGCCGTCATAGCAGCGCACGAGGGCGTCGTGGACCGATTCCAGCGCGCCCGTCATCGGGGCGAGGTCCGGCCGCCGCGCCAGCATCTCCGCCACGATCTCCTGTTCCAATGCGTTGAAAGGCATGAGCGTCTCCTGTGTCCGGCGCGGAAAAGCCCTCCCCGCGCGCCGGGAAAAGTATAGCAGGGCTGCCGCGCGGGGAACCAGAGAGGGGCGCCAACACCGGACGGACATGGACAATATGGACTGGATGGACGGAATGGACACAAGCCCACGGAAGGCCCGCCACCGTCTTCGTCCATGCTGTCCATGTCGTCCATATCGTCCCTCTTCCCGCGTTTCCCCGTTGCGCTCTTTTGGCCCCCGGTGTATGATGGAGCCCATCCAAGGAGGGCGTCCCATGCGGACAACGGGTGTGTGGGGCGGCGTGCTGTGCGCCGCCGTGATGGCGGGGATGCTTTTCCCCGCAACCGCGGACGCGCAGAAACCCAAGCCCCCGGACCATCTGGTCTATCCCGGCCTGCCCGGGGGGCAGATGCGCGCGGACCTGGCCGCGGGCGTGTTCCTCTGCATGAAGTACGGCAATCTCTACGCCGATGACCTGGAGACGGGAACCACGCGGTGGACCGCCCCCGTCTCTCTCAGCCAGGACGATCAGGGCCGGCAACGGGGGGGCGTCCTGTTCGGCGAGCGAATCTCGCTGGTCTATTCAGCGGACGGCACCGTTTCCCTGCTGGACAACGGGACGGGCGGGGAGGTCTGGCGCCAGCGCGCGGGGTTCTTCGGGGGAGGGCTCTCCCACGCGCAGTTGGACGCCGGGAACCGGTGGGTGACGCTGCACTACAAGACCTCGGCGGAGCTGTGCGAGGTGGCCTCGGGGCGGTGCTTCAAGGTGTCGCTTCCGTCCGGGAAGTCCTTTGGCGTCTTTTGGATGCAGGACGGGAAGGCCGTTGTCCTCTCGGAACTGCTCACGGAGGAGAACAAGGCCCCCACCAGCATCCAGCTCTGGCTCTGGGAGCCCGGCACCGCCGACCCCGTCAAGGGCTGCGTGTTTGACTCGCCGAAGCATGCCCACGTCTCCGGCACCTTTCCCGGCGGGGGCGCGGTCGTCACGGAATACACGCCGGGGAGCGCCGGGGAGATGATCCAAACCGTGATCAACCCCCGCACAGGCGAAAAGCTGCGCAATCTGGGCGACCTGCGGGAACCGGCCGCCACCACACGTCGCACAGAGGACGGCACGCGGCTGGTGAAGATAGACAACGTCTCCTCCGCCGTGGAGGTGCTGGAGGCGGCCACGGGGGCGGCGCTGTTCCAGATCACCCCGCCGGAGGGCCTGAAGCTCTACCCCTATGTCTGCTTCCGGTCGGTGGAAAAGGACTGGCTTATGGGTCTGGACCGGCAAAACGCCCTGTGGCTCGTGCCGGTGGAGGAAAACGGCGCGCCCCGGCGCATTCTGGGGGACAGACGCTTTCTCCCCGGCCGAGTGGCCAACATCCGCCCCCCTCATCTGCTGTGCCAGGAATTCCGGGGCAACAACAGCGAGACCAACACCCTTGTGTCCATTGACACCCTGGAGGAGCGCGCCCGCTGGAACGCCACCATGCCGCTCAACGCGGGGGGCTGGCCGCCCATGCTCAGCGAAACGAGCGGACGCCTGCTGGTGGGAACGATGGGACAGGAGGGCAACCAGCGCAAACACGCGCTCACCCTGATGGCCTCCGGCGCGGAGGTGCCGCTGCTGGAGAAGCCGTACCGCCCCATCGCGCTCTCGCGGGACGGCAACTACCTGGTGGCGGCGGTGGGGGACGAGGGCCCCGTCTTCCTGCTGGACGACACGGGCAAGAGCCTGGCCAAATACAATTCGGAGCAGCGCTATTCCACCGGGCCGGCGGCCTTCTCGCCCGACGGCCGCCGCGTGGCGGTGTTCCACATGCCCCGCATCACCGTGACCGACCTCGCCGAGGGCTTCCCCGCGCGGGAGCTGACAGGCCAGCCCGGCACCGCGAACCTCTACATGTACCGGGAAAACGCGCTGTGCTTCTCCCCCGACGGCAACCTGCTGCTGGCGGGCACCACCCATGGCAAGGCCCTCCTGTTCGACGCGAACACCGGGAAGCTGCTGCACACGTTCGTGGAGGAGCGGCGTTTCCGAGACCGGTATGTGCAACAGCAGCGCTTCCTCTCCTCGCTGGAGGGCATGGCCAAGGACCTCCTGGGCGGGGTGACGGACCGGGCCAAGCGCGCGCCCATGATCACCTGCGCCTTCGCAAACAATGGCACGCTTGCCCTCACGATTGCCGACGGCCAGATACTCCGCGCCTGGAGCGTCCGCGACAGGCGGCTCGTCCGCAGCGTGGACCCGAAACTCCCCGAGGAGCGCGACAAGCACGGCAGCATCAACAACCAGATCCTTCTCAGCCCCAACGGGGACTACTGCCTCGCCTACAACCGGAACGGTTTCGGCATCGCCTCCCTCTGGAACACCGTGGGCGGCCAGCGGCTCGAGGAATACCGCTTTCCCGAAGGCGCGCGCCTCGGCGCGGTCGCCGTCGCCGATGACGGCAAGACGGTCTACGCCATGATTGACGGCGACCTGCATTTCCTGCCGGGAAGGAAGTGAGTCTGGAGGTGGGAGTCTGGAGTCTGGAGGAAGAGAAGAGGAAAAAGAGGAACGGATGATGGGCGGATTTCCGCCTCGTTCCCAAGTTTCACTTGGGAACGCACTTGGCGGCGAAGCTCCGCTTCGCGATTGCTTCGTATGGGGCCGGCGACTCGAGGGAAAGGAACGAATGCAAAGCAAAGCTTTGCCCACAAGACCGTTCCCAAGTAAAACTTGGGAACGAGGGCAAATGAGGGAGGAGTCTGGAGTCTGGAGTCTTCTTCCTGACGCCTGAAGTCTGAAGCCTGGGGGAAAGGGAGGAATGGATCATGGACGGGTTTAGGAACAAGGATGCGGTTGGACGGATGGCAGTTGTCTTCGCGGTTGTCTCGCTGGCATTGGCGGGCGCGGCGGAGGTGCAGAACCCCGCAGACCCGGACCATCTGGTCTACCCGGGGGTGCGTTCACGGCGGATCCGGGCGGATCTGGAGGGGGGAGTGGCGCTCTGGGCGGGCATCTCCCAAATCACGGCCGAAGACCTGGACACGGGCGCCGCCCGGTGGACGGTTCCCGTGCGGCGCGGGGTGGATGACCAGAAGCTTCCCCTGGGCGGGTCGGAGGTGGGCCGACGCCGCACGCTGGTCTGGTCGGCCGAGGGGGAGGTTTCCCTGCGGGACAACGGAAACGGGAAGGAGGTCTGGGGGCGGCGGCCCGGATTCTTCGGGGGAGCGCGGCTCGTCCATGCGGCCCTCTCCCCGGATGGGGAGTGGGTGACGCTCCACTATCTGGACAAGACGGTGGAACTGTGGCGGGTCGCGTCTGGAAAACGGTTCCGGGTGACCCTTCCCTCCGGGAAATCCTTCTGGTTCCGGTGGATGGGCGACGGCAAGACCGCCGTGCTGGCGGAGTCCCTCCTGGAGGGGAACCCGCCGAACTCCAAGCTCCGCCTGTGGCTGTGGGAGCCGGGCGGTGCGGACCCGGTGCAGGGGGGGGTGTACGAGACGGAACGGAGCGCGTGGGTCGAGGGGGGGCTTCCCGACGGAAACCTCCTCGTGACGGAATTTGAGCGGGACAGCCCGGAGCAGGACTTCTACCAGGTCATCGTTAACCCCCGCACGGGCGAAAGGGTGCGCGAAATCGCCGTGCCCCGGGAGACCAGCCGCCAGCTCCTGACCACCGAGGACAACGCGCGCCTTGTGGCGTTCCAGGAGGGGTCCCCCACCGCCCGGGTGACGGACCTGCCTGCGGGGACCCTCCTGTTCGAGATGAGTCTCCCCGGGGGCGCCCGCATTCCGTCGCACTGCTTCCATTCCGCCGGCAAAGACTGGGTCGTCTGCCAGGACGGGCGGAACGCCCTGTGGCTCGTGCCGGTGGAGGAGGGCGGCGCCCCCCGGCGGATTCTGCGGGACAAGCGGTTTCTCCCCAGCCATGTGGCCGGCATCCGCCCGCCCCACCTGCTGTGCAGCGAGAGATCCGACGACGGAAGACGGGTCCACACGCTCCTGGACATGGACAGCCTGGAGGAGCGGGCGCGCTGGCAATGCGGCGTGTCCGCGCAGTTCTGGGGAACCTGGACGCTGCTCAGCGCGGAGAGCGGGCGCCTGCTGCTCGGCGCGGTGGGGCGTGAGGGCGAGCAGAACAGGAACGCGCTTGTCCTGATGGCCTCGGGCGCGGAGACGCCGCTGCTGGAAAAGCCTTACAGCCCCGTGGCGCTGTCGCCGGACGGCAAATGGCTGGTGGCATCGGGCGACGATGGATCCCTCTTTCTGCTGGACGAGACGGGCGGGACCGCGGCCAGCTATGTCCCGCAGGAGCGCCAAGGTACCGGACCGGCGGTCTTCTCGCCCGACAGCCGCCGCGTGGCGGTGTTCCACATGCCCCACCTCACGGTGACCGACCTCGCCGGGGGGTTCGCCGCGCGGGAGCTGGCCGGCCAGCCCGGGGTCGAAAGAATGTACCTGTACAAGGAGGACGCCCTGTGCTTCTCCCCCGATGGCCGCCTGCTGCTGGCGGGCGCCACCCGGGGCCGGGCCTACCTGTTCGACGCGGACAGCGGCAGGCTGCTGCACACCTTTGCCGAGGAGCGCCGCTTCCTCCACCGGAACATGCAGCATCAGGGGGGATTCCTCACCTCGCTCGGGGTGGTGGCGATGGACCTCCTGGGCAGTGTGACAGACCGCAGAAAGCCGACCCCCGACCTCACCTGCGGATTCGCGAACAACGGAACCCTCGCCCTCACCATCGCCGACGACCAGCTCCTCCGCGCCTGGAGCGTTCACGACGGGCGGCTCGTCCGCACCGTGGACCCGAAACTCCCGGAGGAGCGCGACACCAACGGCAGGATCAACAACCAGATCGTGCTCAGCCCCAACGGGAACTACTGCCTCGCCCGCAACTGGAACGGTTTTGGCACGGCCTCCCTCTGGGACACCGTGGGGGGGCAGCGGCTGGCGGAATACCGCTTCCGGGAGGACAGCCGTCTCAGCGCGGTCGCCGTCGCCGACGACGGCAAGACGGTCTATGCCATGATTGACGGCGACCTGCATTTCCTGCCGGGAAGGAAGTGAGTCTGGAGGTGGGAGTCTGGAGTCTGGAGGTGGGAGTCTGGAGTCTGGAGGTGGGAGTCTGGAGTCTGGAGGTGGGAGTCTGGAGTCTGGAGTCTTCTTCTTGGAGCCTGAAGCCTGGAGCCTGAGGAAAGAGAGGAGCTCATGATGGGCACGTTTCGATTGCGCGGCGCGGGCATGGTCCTGGTCATGCTGCTGGCGGGGGCGGCGGTTGGCGAGATTGATGTGGCGACGCATGAGCACCCGGTGTACCGGGGCTCCATGTGGATCCCCCGGGTGGACCTCGTTTCGGGGGTGGTGACGCATTGGCGGGGCACGTATCTGCGGGCGGACGACCTGGAAACCGGCGCCGCGCGGTGGACCTATGCGCTGCCGACGGGGCGCGACGGCGGCGGGTACATGACGGGCGAGCGGCGCACGGTGGTCTATTATCCCGAGGGCCGCCTGGTGGTGCTCGACAACCGCACGGGGGAGGAGGTCTGGCGGCAGCGGGGCTCCTATTTCGGCGGCGGGCTGAGCGAGGCCCGGATCGCGGGCGGCGACCGGTGGCTGGTGGCCGACTACGTGACAAGCGCCGTCGTCCATGATTTGGAGGCCGACCGGTCCTACAAGATATCGCTTCCCGGAGACAAGATCCTCTCCCTCGTCCTGATGCCGGACCGGCGTCGCTTTGTGATCGTGGAGCGCCTCAGCGGGGACAAGCCGCCGACCACCCTGCGGTTCTGGCTGTGGGAGCCGGGGGTCTCCGAGCCCGAGCAGGGCTGCACGGTGGATTCGCCGATCCGCATCGAGGTGCGGGCGGTCCTGCCCGGCGGCGGCGTGCTCCTGCGGGAGCACACCTCCCTTGATCCCGTGAAGAACCAGTTCAAGATCGTGGACCCGAAAACGGGCGCCGTGCTGCGCGCGCAGCCGGAGCCCGAGGAAGAGACGGTCCACCGCGACCCCTCGGGCGACGGCACGCGCGAGTTTGTCTTCCGCGAGGGGACCGCCGTTGTGGAGGTCGCGCGGCTGGAGGACGGCGCGCCGCTCTTCTCCGTGCCCCTGCCCTGGGCGCGGCCCCGCGCTGCGGCGGTCCCGTGGGTCTCCGACGGCAAAGACTGGGGGATGTTCTGGGATGACGGGAACGCCCTGTGGCTTGTGCCGCTGGTGGAGGGCGGCGCGCCCCGCCGCATCCTGGGCGACACGCGGCTCCTCCCCGGCCGTCCCGCCCGGATAGATCCGCCCTACCTTCCCTGCTTCGAAACCGGGACGATGCAGAAGACGCTGCGGCGCACGCTGTTCATCCTGCCGGACCTGGCGCTGAAGGCGGAATGGGACTTTCCGCCGGGGCGGGGCGGCGGGTGGATCCAGTACAGCGCCGACAGCGGGCGGGGGGTGCAGGGTTATTACAACTACGACTACGACAACCAGCGGATGCTGGGGCGGACGCTCATCGTCAAGGAAAACGGCAACGACGCGCCCCTGCTGGAAATGCCCTGCCAGCCTCTGGCGTTCTCCCAAGACGGGCGCCACCTTGTCGCCCAAGAGGGGGAAAACCGAAAACTCCTTGTCGAGGTGGACACCAAGAAGATTCCCGTGCGGCTCACGGCGGACCGGGAGTATGACTACAGCCCGGCGGGGTTTTCCCCTGACAGCCGCCGTGCCGCCTTCTTCAGCCATCCCCGGCTGGTCGTCGTGGAGCTTGCCGAGGGGTACCCCATGCGGGAGATGGACCTTTCCACGGTGGACAAGGACCGTTTCTGGAACAGCGGCCTCTGTTTCTCCCAGGACGGGACGCGGCTGCTTGCGGGGGGGAGCGGCCAGGCGATGCTGTTCGACGCGGACACGGGCAAGCTCCTCCAGACCTTCACGGAGGAGCAGCGCTTCCAGGAGCGGTGGCAGTCGCGCGGGTACAGCTTCCTCAGCACCCTGGAGGGCATGGCGCTGGACATCGCCGGCAATGTCACGGACCGCTTCAAGAGGAAGCCGGAAGTGCAGGCGGTGTTCTCATCGAACGACACCCGCGTGGTCACCCTTTCCGACGGCCAGCTTGTCCGCGTGTGGGACGCGCGCACCGGGAAACGCCTCCACACCATAGACCCCGAACTCCCCGAAACCCGCAACCGCTGGGGCGGGATCACCAATCGCGGCGTCTGCGACAAGAGCGGCCAGTTCTGCCTCACATTCAACGAGAATGCCTTCGCCCCGGCCGTCCTGTGGGACCTGGCCACGGGCCGGAAACTGGAGACCTACCTCTTCCCGGAGGGCACCGACTACATGGCCGCGGCGATTTCAGAGGACGGAAAGACCGTCTACGTCACGGTGGACGGCGACCTGCACCTGCTCCCGGGGAGGAAGTGAGGGGGCGAGTCCGAAGATCCGACCGATCCGACGGATCCGACCGATCGGTCTGATGTTCTTCTTTTTTACTCCCCCAGCGTCCCGCGCAGGTAGGTGAGCACTTCCATGATGGACTGTTCCTGTTCCGGGGTGAGGCAGCTGGGGATGTTGATGCCGACGGTGGACACGAGGCCGTCGTCGAGGCGGGGCAGGGTGCCGCGGGCGTAGCCGTGCGCCGTGTGGAAGGCGTTGCGCGGGCATTCCCACGGGCAGCCGTTGTTCATGGGCCACTTCTCGACCAGCGGTTGGATGTTGTAGTAGACGTGCACCTCGAAGTCGTGCATGAACCACGCGCGGAGGCCCCACTCGTTGAGCAGGGCGGCGGCGGCGCGGCCCCGGGCGACGCGCGCCGCGTCGTCCGCGTCCGTGTCCGGCAGGCGGAAACAGCAGTAGTACCCCGTGTCGCCGGGGTGTTCCGCGTCGGCGCGGGCGCGCGGCGCGAGGCCCAGCCCCCGCGCGTGCGCCTCGATGCGGTCGTGGCTGGCGCGCATGGCGGCGAGGATCGTGTCCGCGCGGCCGAGCTGCGCGCGCGCGAGGGCGCCCTGCAGCTCCGTCATGCGGCGGCCCTGCCCCCAGCCCAGCGGGTCGTCTCCGTACCAGTTCTGCGCGGGGACGGCGTCCTTGGCGTAGCCGACGTTGTGCAGCGCCTCAACGCGCCGGGCGAGGTCCGGGTCGCGCGTGACCACCATGCCGCCCTCGCCCGCCGTGATGTTCTTGTTGATCTGGAGGCTGAAGATGCCGATGTCGCCGAAGGTGCCGACGCGGTGGATGCCGTCGGCCCCCGCCGGGGCGGTCGAGCCGGGCACACCGCGCGCGTGGGCGCCGAGGGCCTGGGCGCAGTCCTCGAGCACGCGCACGGGGGGCAGGCCCGCCGCCGCGCGCTCCGCGTTGACCCCCCGCACGACCTCCATGATCCGGCCGATGCGGGCGCAGCCGCCGAGCATGGGTACGGGCATGACGACCTTCGTGCGCGGCGTGATCTTCGCGCGCAGGGCCTCCGGGTCCAAGTTCAGCGTGTCGTCGGAGTCCGCCAGCACGGGGATGGCGCGGTTGCGGATGATGGCGGAAATGGAAGCGATCCATAGGAAGCCCTGGACGACGACCTCGTCCCCGCAGCCGACGCCGAGCGCGTCCAGCGCCACCTCCAGCGCGCCGGTGCCCGAGTTCACCGCCGTCACCCGCAGGTCCGTCTCCTCGGGCCAGGGCCCGCCGAACGGGCTGGCGAGGAACCGGGCGAACTCCCCCTCGAAGGCCGCCACCTCGCCGCCGAACGCGGGGCCGTAATACCGGAACGGGGACCGGTTCAGGATCACCCGCCGCGCCGCATCCAGCTCCTCTTCCCCATACCAGGCCGCGCCGGGGAACTCCGGCGGCAGTTCAAACTTCGGGGGGCGCAGAAAGGCGGCGTCGGGGGTCATGGCGGGGACTCCTAGCATGCGGGTTTCAGGAAGGGTCCATGATAAACAAGGGCGCGGCGCGGATGCACCCCGGGGCGCGGCAAGCAGCGCCCCTACAGGAGGATTCGCCGGTGTTATCGCGCATGCCCAAGGCAAGTGCAGGTAGGGGCGCTGCTTGCCGCGCCCTCTTCCTTTACGGCCCCCCGTCTTTGAGCGCGGCGGGCGCATTCTGCTAAACTCCGGCCGCGCGCGTGGCGCGTCCCCCCGGTCCCCTTCCCTTCAGGCTTCGGGGGCGGATATAACCCCAAGGAGTCCCCGGCATGGCGGCAGACGGCGGTAGTGAAACCCTTTTCGAGGAACTGCGCTGGCGCGGGTTTGTGCACGCGGTGACGCACCCGGAGCTGGAGACGGTGCTGGCGAAGGAGAAGATCACGCTGTACTGCGGGTTTGACCCGACGGCGGACAGCCTGCACATCGGCAGCCTGCTCCCGATCATGGGGCTGGCCCATTTTCAGCGGGCGGGGCACCGGCCCATCCCGCTGGTGGGCGGCGGCACGGGCCTCATCGGCGACCCGAGCTTCAAGGCGCAGGAGCGCGCCATGCTGACGCGGGAGCAGGTGGACCTGAACGCGGAGGGCATCCGCCGCCAGCTGGCGCATTTCCTGTCCTTCGAGGGGGACAACGCGGCCGCGATGATGAACAACGCGGACTGGCTGTGCGCCCTGCCGCTGATTGACTTCCTGCGGGACGTGGGCAAGCACTTCTCGGTGAACGTGATGCTCAACCGGGACAGCGTGAAGAACCGCCTGACCGACCGGGACCACGGCATCTCCTTCACGGAGTTCTCGTACAGCCTGCTCCAGGCCTACGACTTCATGCACCTGTACCGCACGCGGGAGTGCCGCCTCCAGATCGGCGGCAGCGACCAGTGGGGCAACATCGTGGCGGGCATGGACCTCAGCCGCCGCCTCTGCGGCGCCGAGACCTTCGGCATGACCTTCCCCCTGGTCACCAAGGCCGACGGCACGAAGTTCGGCAAGTCCGAGGGCGGCAACATCTGGCTTGATCCGGAGCGCACCTCCCCCTACGCCTTCTACCAGTTCTGGATCAACCAGGCGGACGCAGACGCGGGGGCCTACCTGCGCTATTTCACCTTCCTGACGCGGGGGGAGATTGAGGACCTGGACCGCCTCACGCGCGAGGAGCCCCACAAGCGCGCCGCCCAGCGCCGCCTGGCCGAGGAGGTCACGCGTCTGGTCCACGGGGAGGAGGCCCTGCAGGGCGCCCAGCGCGCCGCAGAGGCCATGTTTGGCGGCGACCTCTCCGGGCTGGACGAGCGCACCCTGCTGGAGATCTTCCACGATGTGCCGAGCACCACGCTGCCGAAGGACCTCCTGGGGGCGGGCAGGACGCTGCTGGACATGCTCGCGGAGGCGGGCGTCTTCCCGAGCAAGGGCGAGGGGCGGCGCATGATCCGCAACGGCGGGCTCTACCTCAACAGCCGCCGCGTGGACGCCGAGGACGCGAAACTGGACGCGGACAGCCTGCTCACGCCGGCGCTCGCCGTCGTCCGCACGGGCAAGAAGAACTACCACCTCCTCCGCTTCGGGTGATCCGGACACGCCCCGGCGGTCAGTTCAGATAGCCCAGGGCCTGCATGTTCTCCTGGAATTCCTCCATGGACAAAGACGCCCCGTCCTTCAGGACGCCGCCGTCCACGCGGAAAAACTTCACCCCGCCCACGGCGGACCAGCGGTCTTTCCCGCCCGGAGAAAGCACGACCGAACAGCCGGCATCGCCCACCGCCACCTCCCCCACAGGGAAATAGTGGTCCAGCAAGGGTTCCCTCGGCAGGGGCTCCCAATGCGCCTCCACGGGCGCGGCCCCCGGAAGCTGCACCGTGACAGAGACAGGCGACGGTGCCTTGTCCTTCTCCGGGGCCGACAGGATAACCCAGGCACTGTACTTTCCCGATTCCAGCGGAAAGGTCATGGTCAGGGGCGGGGCTTCCTCTGTGGGATTCGCGGACCACAGCACTCCCTTTGAGAGGGACCAGCGGTTGTCCGTAAGGTCTGCGGGGTCCCCGGCATCGCCCTCCCGAACCAGCAGCGCGTCCCGTGGGGAAACACTGTCCGGGTCGAAGGCTTTCTGGAAGTCGTGCAACTGAAAGGTCCGGGGATGGGAAAGATACCGTTCCCACAGGGGAAGAAGCGTTCCGGTGATGGTTTCCCGGTATCCCCCAACGACCTCAGGGGGAACCCCCTCCAGTTCCCGGCGTTCGGCGTCCGGCGCGGGAAAGACCCGCTCCTGTCCCGTGTCCAGGGCGTATTCATAGCGGTGCTCGCGGTTCACCAGGACAAAGACGACATCCTTCTCATAACCATTGGCCCTTGCGAGAACGGGCTCCCCGGTCTCTCCCTTCTCGCCCCGCACGAGGGGCATCAGGCTCACCCCATGCATGGTGGCGTCCGTGCGCAGGCCCAGGAGGTCCAGCAGGGTGGGCAGGATGTCCATATTCCGGGTCAGGCCGGGCACCCGCATGCCTGCGGGAAGCCCCGGGCCCGAGAGAATCAGCGGCGCGCGGAGCACCGGGTCCGCGATGTGCGCCGCATGCCCCCAGCGTGTCCCGTCCTCCCCCAGCAACTCGCCATGGTCAGCAGTGATGACAAAAATGGTGTTTTCCGCGTCGCCCCGGCTCTCCAGGAACGCCACCAGCTCGCCGAAAGCCCGGTCCGCGCTCCTGATGGAGGCGTCGTGCAGGTTTCGCATGCACTCCCTTTCCTCCTCGTCAAAAGAGCAGCCAAGAAGTCCAACAGGCATGCCGTCCCGGATGTCGTCGCTCACATAGGTGTCCGCGGACCATTTCCCCTCGCCGCGGTGCGGAAAATGCGTCTCCATGCAGTGGATGTGGAGGAAGTACGGCGCGCCGGGCCGAACACCCGTTGTCAGCAGATCCTTGACCGCCGGAAGCATCTCCGACAGCGGCGGGGCGGGAAAGCGGTCCCGGCTGGGCACGAACGCCGCCTTGTCGAAGGACTGGTACATGGGGCTGTTCTGCGTCATGATGGGATGGGACGCGGCGAAGAGGGTTGTGTACCCGTTCTCCCGAAGAATTTCGGACACATACTTCTCGTCCGCAGGCCGCACCCGCGGCACGATGCGTCCATTGACGTCGGTCGTGCACATCGTGGGAAGAAGCTGTCCGGTCAGATAGGACGGCACGGAGATCGTCGTCATCAGGCCCTGAGCGTAGTTGTTCTCGAAGACGACCCCGGCCCGCGCGATCCGGTCCATGGACGGCGACGTTTCGACAGGGTACCCGTAGCACGAAAGATGGTCAGACCGGCAGGCGTCCAGCACCAGCCAGACCACGTTCGGGGGGCTGGGGGGGGCCGGTGCCGCAAGGACGGGAAGTGCGGCCGGGGCTTCGGCCGGCGCGGAGGAAAGAAACCGCCCCAAGATGAAGGAAGCCGCGCACAGCATGACCGCCCCCGCCACAAGAACAACTGTCTTCTTCATCGGCAATCCTCTTCGTTCTCAGAGGGGGCAACGCACAGCGCCTCCGAATCCGGCAACGAAAAACCTCCTAAACGTCGAAAAAGACCTTATCAGGACCGGATCAAACCGCGCAAGCCCCGCCGGTTGCGGCGGAGAACACCGGGGGCGACCCCGCAGTCAGTTCAGATAGCCCAGCGCCTGCATCTTCTCCTGAATCTCCTCCATCGACAGAGAAGCCCCGTCGTTCAGGACGCCGCCGTCCAGGCGGAAGAACTTCACACCGCGCAAGGCGGACCAGTGATCCTCCCTCCCCGGAGAAAGCGCGACCGCGCAGCCGCCGTCGCCCACCTGCACCTCCCCCACGTGGAAGTAGTTGTCAGGCAGGTGGTCCCGGGGCGGGGGGGTCCAGGTCGCGTCTATGAGTGCGGACCCCGGCAGCTGCACCGTGAGGGAGCTGCCCGGCTGGGCGTCGTCCGGCCTCATGACCTTCAGAATGATCCAGACGCTGTATTTGCCCGGGTCCAGGGGGAACGTCATCGTGATCGGCGGGGCCTTCTCCGTCGGATTCGCCGCCCACAGCGCGCCCTCCGAGAAGGTCCAGCGGCTGTCCGAACGGTCCGCGGGGTCGGCATTGCCGCCCTCCCGCACCACCAGTAAGTCGCGCGGGGAGACGATGTCCGCATTAAACTCCTTCCGGAAGTCATACAGCTGGAAACTCCGCAGATAGGTCAAATACCTCTCCCACAGGGGGATAAAGGTTGCCGTGAGCGTGGCGCGGTAGCCCTGCACCACTTCGGAGGGGACCCCATCCAGGAGCCGGCCCTCGGCGTCTGCGGCGGCGAAGACCCGACCCTCCCCCGTGTCCAGAACATACTCGTAGCGGTGCTCCCGGTTGACAAGAATGAAGGTGACGTCCTCCTCGTAGCCGCCCGCCCGCGACAGGACGGGCTCGCCGGTTTCCGCCTTTTCGCCGCGCACCAGAGGCATCAGGCTGACCCCGTGCAGGGTGGCGTCCGTGCGCAGGCCCAAGAGGTCCAGCAGGGTGGGCAGAATGTCCAGGCTGCGGGTCAGGCCGGACACCCGCGCGCCTGCGGGAAGCCCCGGACCCGCGAGAATCAGCGGGGTGCGCAGCACGGGGTCCGCAATGTGGATTTCATGCCCCCAGCGCGTCCCGTCCTCCCCGAGCAGCTCGCCGTGGTCCGAGGTGATGACGAAAAGGGTGTTGTCCGCGTCGCCCCGTTTTTCCAGAAGGGCCAGCAGCTCGCCGAAAGCCCGGTCCGCGCTGCGAATGGAGGCGTCGTGCAGGTTGCGCATGCACTCCTTCTCCTCCTCGTCGAACGTGCAGCCGATGAGCCCCAGGGGCATGCCGTCCCGGATGTCGTCGCTCACATACGTGTCGGCGGACCACTTCCCCTCGCCCCGGTGCGGAAAATGCGTCTCCATGCAGTGGATGTGGAGAAAGTACGGCGCGCCGGACTTGGCGCCCGCGGCCAGGAGTTCCCTGACCGCCGGAAGCATCTCAGACAGCGTCGGCGCGGGAAAACGGTCCCGGCTGGGCACAAACGCCGCCTGGTCGAAGGACTGGTACAGGGGGCTTTCCCGCGTCATGCCGGGATGGGACGTGGCGAAGAGGGTGGCGTACCCGTTCTCCCGCAGGATTTCCGACACGCATTTCTCGTCCGGCGGCCCGACCCGCGGCACCCCGCGGCCATAGGCGTTGAACAGGCAGTTCGCGGGAAGATACTGGCCGGTGATGTAGGAGGGCACGGAAAGCGGCGTCATCAACCCCTGCGCGTAGTTGTTCTCGAAAAGCACCCCCGCCTTCGCCATCCGGTCAATGAATGGGGAGGTCTCGACCGGATACCCGTAACTCGAAAGATGGTCGTACCGGCAGGCGTCCAGCACCAGCCAGACCACGTTCGGGCGGCTGGGGGGGGCGGGTGCCACCGGATCGGGAAGGGCTGCCGGAGGCGCGGCCGGGGTGAGCGCCCGGCCCAGAAAAAAGGACACTGCGCACAACAGGACTGCCCCCGCAGCGAGTATAACCGTTTTTTTCATCGGGAAGACCTTCCGTTGTCGGGGCCGGGACACCAGGGAACACCTTAGCAATGCGGAACCCAGCCGCGCAAGGCCCGCCGGACGTGTCTACCGGTCTGCCGGGGTGTCGGTGCCCTCTTCCGGGGGTGCTGGCGCGGCGGCCTGCCGCAGTTCGGCGGGGAGCATGCCGCGGGCGAGGAGGGGCGGCATGGCGTGGGGCTCCGTCAGCGTGAACAGCATCGCGCCATCCGCGCTAAAGGCGACCCGGTGGGGGCCGTCGCGGCGGTTGGTGAGGCTCTGCGACGCGGGCTGGAGGGTGAGGATTTCGCGGCCGTCGGCGCTGTCCCACAGTTTGAAGAAGCCGTCGCGCCCGGCGGTGGCGAAGCGCGCGCCGTCGGGGCTGAAGGCGGCGCTGCGGATCTCCTCGGTGTGGGCGGCGGCGCGGAAGGCGCGCGCGCCCTCCGGGAA
Source organism: Candidatus Hydrogenedentota bacterium (assembly GCA_012730045.1). Classification (NCBI taxonomy): domain Bacteria; kingdom Pseudomonadati; phylum Candidatus Hydrogenedentota; species Candidatus Hydrogenedentota bacterium. Next base: position 37,352 of record JAAYBR010000025.1, read on the forward strand.
CCGCCACACCACCAGCTCGCCGTCCTTGCCGCCCGTGACCACCAGATCCTCGCGGGGGCTGAAGGCGGCGCAGGCCACAATGGCGTTGTGGCCGCCGAGCCACACGGGCTCGGCCTCGGGGCGGGCGGTGTCCCACACAAAGGCCCCGCAGTTCCAGCCCTCATCGGCGAGGAGCTGCGCGCCCAGGGCGAGCCATTTGCCCGAGGGCGAGAAGGCCAGCCCGGCGGTGTATTCCGTCTTCACGGGGAGCATGGCCTCGGTCTTCCAGGTGGCCGTCTCAAGGAGCGCCACCTGGAGCCCCTTGTCCTGCCCCGCGCCGTTCTTTGGCAGGGCGCACACCGCGAGACGGCCGCCGTCGGCGGTGCAGGCGGCCTCCACCGCGCCCGACTGCTCCCACACCAGAGCGCCCTCCGGCAGGGCATGGACGGCGGCCCGGTTGCCCTGGCGCAGGGCGACCAGGCGGTCGTCCTTCCCGCAGAAGGTCATCCAGTCCACGGCGGACGACAGGGGAATCTCCGCCTCCAGCGCGTCCGCCTCCAGGTTCCACACCGCAAGCCGCAGGTCCGGGCCGGGCGCGTTCGCGCCGGGCCGTTTCCGCAGCACCGCGGCCACCCGCGCCGCGCCCCGGTCGAAGGCCAGCGACTCGGCCTCGCACCCCGGCGTTTCCAGCGTGGCGCGGCGGCGCAGGGTCGCGCCGTCCCACACCGCCACCTCGTCCGGCAGCGCCCCGGCCACCAGCCCCGCGCCGGGGTGGAAGGCCGCCGTGCGCGGGGCGGCGTAGCGCAGCTCCTCGGTGAGGTCCCACAGCAGCGCGGCGCCGTCGAAGGAGCCGGTGGCCAGGGTCTTGCCGTCGGGGCTGAAGGCCGCGGCCAGCAGGGAGCGGTCGTGGCCCTTGAAGGTGTGCAGGCGCTGGGACGTCGCCGCGTCCCACAGGTGGGCGGCGCGGTCAAAGCCCGCCGTGACCACGCGCCGCCCGTCGGGCGACCAGGCCACGGCGCGGATGCTGTCCAGATGCGCCTTGGCCACCCGCGTCTCGGCGCCGGTCGCCGTGTTCCAGAGGATCAGGTCGCCCACGCCGTCGCCCGCCGCCAGCCAGGCCCCGTCGGGGCTGAAGGCGGCGCAGTCGGGCAGGGAGAAGGCGCCGGAGAGGACCGCGAGGCTTTTCCAGTCCGCGGTGGCGCGGACCTCGCAGCCCGTGTCGGAGGCGAGGCAGACCATCGCGCCGTCGGGGCTGAAGGCCGACGCCCGCGCCGACGCCACGTCGCCCAGGGTGAACACCCCCGCCGCCGCGCCGTCGGGCATCCGCAGCACCTCCACGGCGCGCGGCCCCGCGCCTTCGCCGGCGGCGGAGCAGAGGAGCAGATCGCCCCGGGGCGAGAGCTGCATGTGAAACCCCATCTGGGAGGGGGTCGGCCGCTCGAAAACAATCTCCCCCGTGTCCACATGCCAGACGCGCAGCACCTTGTCCGTGTTGAGCGCCGCCACGGTGGACCCGTCGGCGGACAGGCTGACGAAATACCGGCTCCGCGCCGCCCCGGCCTCGTTGAACTCGAAGACCTTTTCGTTCCGGGCCCAGTCCCACACAAAGACCGATTTCGGCGAGGCGACGGCAAAGCGGTTCCCCGCCGCGTCCGCCGCGCCCGCCACGCCAAAGCCCGCCTTGTCCAGCGGCACGCCCAGGGCCGCGCCGTCGGCCGCGTTGTTCAGGGTGAGGGTGCCGTTGGGCCGCAGGGTGGCGAGGCGCGCGCCGTCGGCGGACCAGGCAAGGAAGATGCCGCCCGTGTTCAGCGCGAGGCGCTCGCCCGCCGCCTGGCGCATGAGGAAACCCCACTCCCAGTCGCGGAACGCCGCCGGGGCGCTTTCCAGCAGCCTGCGCCCCTGGCCCACGCGCGTCTCGTCGAAAGCGCGCCGCGCCAGGGCGATGTTGGCGAAATACAGCTCCCGCTCCGCGCGGGCGCGCTCGGTGTCGGCGGCGCTCCGGGCGGACTCCGCCTCGTCCCGCGCCTCCTGCGCGCGCGCGCGCTCCTCCTCCGCCGTCCGCTGCTGCGCCAGCGCGAAGTCGCGCTCGGACCGCACCCGGACGTAGGAGTACACGCCCAGCGCCAGCAGGAGCACGGCGGCGGCCGCGGCGGTGGAGAGCACGGTGCGGTAGCGGCGGACGAAGCGCCGCGCCAGCTCGTGGAAGGCGTAGGTGTGGGCGCTGACCAGCCCGCCGGAAAGGTACTGCCCGATCTCTTCCGCCAACTCGCGGGCCGTGGCGTAGCGCTCCTCCGGGGCGCGGGCCATGGCCCGCGCGCACACCGCCGCCAGCTCCTTCGGCGCGTTCTTTTCGAGCTGCCCCGCGGGCTTCGGGGGAAACGCGGCCACGCGCTCCAGGAACTCGCGGAGCGACAGCCCGTGATAGGGCGGGCGGCCCGTGAGGATCGCGTAGAGCACCGCCCCCAGCCCGTAGACGTCCGACCGCTCGTCTATCGCGTCCAGCGCGCCCGCGGCCTGCTCCGGCGACATGTACATGGGCGAGCCGATGGTCTGGCCGTAGGCCGTCTGCATCGTGTCGCCCGTCTCCACCTCGCGCAGGATCTGCGCCGCCGCGCGGAGGTCCCCCGCGTTCATGTCGTTCGTGTCTTTCGCCTTGGCGATGCCCCAGTCAATCACCACCGTCTCGCCGAACTCCCCGACCAGCACGTTCAGCGGCTTGAGGTCGCGGTGGATCACGCCCCGGCTGTGGGCGTAGGCGACCGCGTGGCAGAGGTCCAGGAAATGCGGCAGCAGCCGCAGGCGGTCCTCCAGCCGGGGCCGCGCCTCGATCTCCGCCTCCAGCGACTTCCCGCGCACGAAGCGCATGGTGTAGTACAGCGACCCGTCCTCCCGGTAGCCCATTTCGTGGACCGGGATGATGGACGGATGCTCGAGCTGGCCCGTGATCCGCGCCTCCTGCACGAAGCGCGCCGCGAGGCCCGGCGCCGTCGGCCCGCCGGAAAGGCCGGCTATCTGGCCGCTCAACTCCGGCAGCAGCTGCTTGAACGCCACATCGCGGCCAAGGTGCGTGTCGTGGACCAGCACGATGCGGCCCATGCCGCCCTTCGCGAAGGTGCGCAGCTCCCTGTAGCGGCCCGGGTGCTCCTCCACGGCGGGCACGGAGCGCGGCGCTCCGCCCGCTCCGGCGGAGACCCGCGTGGGCGCGGCGGGTTTCGCGGACACGGGGGAGGCGAAGGTCCCGCCGCCCCCCACGGTTTCAAACACGGACGCCCCGCCTGCCGCCGTCGCGGCCGCGCTGGTGTCCCCGACGGGGAAGTCGCCCGTGCCGTCTTTGGCGGGGAAATCCGTCGCCGTGTCCGGCAGGGTTTGCGCCCGGACAGACACCTGGGCCGGCACGGCGCGCCAGAGGGCCGAGATGGCTGCGGCCACTTTGCCGCCATGCTCCTCCAGGGCCTTCGCCGCCTTCTCCACCAGTTCCCCGCGCTCGGCCTCCGTAACCAGGCCCTGCGCCACCAGGCTCTCGCCCAGATCCTTCCCGTGCAGCTGGCAGTCATAGGCGAAACTCGCCATCTCCTGCGCGGAAATCTTGCCCTCATGGACGGCAATCAGTCCGAGCAGCAGATTCTGGTTCCGGTTTGCCGCCAATAGATTGCTCCCACCTGATGCAGATCACCTTGGGGGTGATTGTCGCCGCACCCGCCCCGCAATGTCAAGAACCCGAAGGATCCCGGATCGCCGGATAGGCGACGGTCTACGCGTCCGCTCCAGGGCGCGGCAAGCGGCGCCCCCACAAGGGGATTGCCCGGTGTCTTCGTCTGCGCCCGAGACATGGCCAAGCAGGGGCGCCGTTTGCTGCGCCCTCTTCCCGGGGAACACGGGACCGCGTGGTACAATTCAGCGGGTTTCGGGCCCTGCCTTGCACGGGGGAGGAACCCGGCGGGAACGGTCATGAAAGGGAGTCTCATGGGTCACGCGGCCGGGCGGGTTATTTTTCTGGCGGTTGGGGCGGCGCTGCTGCTGGGCGGCGGATGCAAGGACCGGACGGCGCCGGGCAATCCGACGGAATTCGCCGCGATGGCGGGGGAGGCGCGGGTGGACCTGGCGTGGACGAACCCGGCGGACGGCGACCTCCAGTCCGTGCGGGTGAGGCGGGCGACGACCGGCTATCCCGCGGGCCCTGAGGAGGGGGACCTGGTGTATGAGGGGCTGGACGGCGCGGTGGCGGACACGGGGCTGGCCAACGGAACGCTGTACTACTATGCGGCGTTCGCCGTGGACCACACAGGCAACTGGTCGAGCGGGGTGCAGGCGTCGGCGACGCCCGCGGCGGTGCTCACGGGCGATTTCACCGCCCTGGGGGACGCGGTGCGGACGGCGGGCGTTTTCGACGCCGACCAGCAGCAGCGGCTGCTGCAGCTGCTGGACGACGCCAACGCGCTGGCCGACGGCGGCGACGCGTGCGGCGCGGGGGGGAAACTGGCCGAATTCGGCGGCGCGGTGCAGGAACTGCGGTCGGGCGCGGCCGCGCCGGTCTGCGAGCAGCTTTTCAACGAGGGGCGCATGCTCCGCCGCGCCGTGGCCCTGGGCTCTCCGGCCAAGGACGACTGTCCGGGCTTCGCCCGCGTGGACCTTCCCGTCTCGCTGGAGACGGATCCGGGGGTCACGGACACGGCGGGAGTCGCCCTCAAGGCGGCCTTCGGCGAGCCGCTGCTCGCCACGGCGAGGGTGGGGGAGTTTGCCTTCACCAAGTCGGCTCTTCCCGGGCTGCCGCCCCTGTCGGGCGCGCCGGGCCGTCCCCTGGTGCCGGGCGCGACGGCGCTCATCGCGGTGCCCGAGGGCGCCGGGGTGACGGTGGCCTGGGAGACGGAGCCCGCCGAGACCATCCGGATGAACCTGTGGCCCGGCCAGCCGGAGACCATGGATGCCGTGGACTTCTACGCGACGCCGCCCTTCACCCTGGACGCGGCGGCCTATGCCTCCGCGGACCCCTACCCGGCGGAGGTGGTGTCCGTGCGGGACGCCGGACGGGTCAAGGGGCTCCGCGTGTTCCAGGTGGAGGTGGCCGGGGGGCAGTATGCGCCCGCGTCGGAGTCCCTCGAACTGTTTGCCGCCGTCAACGTGCATCTCGGATTCACGGGCGGTTCGGGGCAGTTCGGGATCCGCGATCTGGCGGACCTGCTGGAGGCCCAGGAGGACCCCGTGCTGGGCAGCCTCGCCAACTGGGGCGTGGTGGAGGGCGGCCTGCAGCACCTTCCCATCGTGGCGGGCATCCAGGGCGAGGAGCTGATGATTCTGGCGCCCCCGGAGCTTCGCGAGGCGGCCGACCGGCTGGCGGAGCACAAAAACGGCATCGGCGTGGTCACCCGCGTGTTTGCCGCGGGCGACGGCGTGGGGCCCGGCCCCGACACCCCGGCGGAGATTGACGAGCTCATCGAGGCGGAATACGCGTCGGCCGCGCCGCGGCCCGGCTATGTCCTGCTGTTCGGCGACGCGGAGTACCTCCCCCCGGCGTACTACGCGCCGTGGCAGGATGAGGAGAGCATCGGCAGCCCCACCATCGGCACGGACTGGATCTACGCGGTGGTGGACCAGGACCCCGCGACCGCGCTCCTGCCAGACCTGGCGGTGGGGCGTCTGCCGCTGGACACCCTGGATGAGGCCGACCGGATGGTGGACCGGATTATCGCCTATGAGACGGCGCCGCCGGACAGCGCGGACTACTACTCCCGCGCGTCCATCGCGTCGCAGTTCCAGTGCTGCAACAAGGAGACCACGACGGCGGGGGTGGACCAGCGCACCTTCATCTGGGTGAGCGAGCGCATCCGCAACGTCATGAACGGCCGCGGCAAGACCGTGGACCGTTTATACACCAAGACGGTGGACGCGGAGTACACGCTGCCCGCGACACCGAGGTACTACTTCGACGGCGACAGCCTGCCGGACGACCTGCGGAGCAACTTCTCCTGGAACGCCACCACGACAAACGTCGTCAACGCGTTCAACGCGGGCCGGTTCATGGTCGTCCACCGCGACCACGGCTCCCCGGGCGCATGGGAGCACCCGTGGTTCCGCTGGTCCAACGTCTACGGCGACGACCCCGGCGCGTCGGACCTCAAGACCGCCAACGCGCCGCTGTTCCCCGTGGTGTTCAGCGTGAACTGCGCCAGCAGCATGTTCGACGATGAGACGTCGGGCGGCCATTTCGGGATTCCGGCGGACTTTGAGCTGCTGACGGAGCGCCTGCTCCGGGACGACGACGGCGGCGCCATCGCCGTTTTCGGCGACGTGCGCAACAGCCCCAGCAACGCGAACAGCGTCCTGCTGCTGGGCTTCCTCGACGCGGTCTGGCCCGAACTTGTCCCGAACTTCGTCAATCTTTCCCCCACCCCCCGCATGGGCGACATGCTCCGCCACGGCAAGGCGTACCTGGCCAGCATGCAGGGCAAGATGGACTATGTCGGGGCGAACGAGGTGCGCGACGAGGCGCTGATGTGGCACCTCTTCGGCGACCCCACGCTGCCCCTCTGGACGGAGAACCCGCACACCCGCGCCCTGCCCCAGCCGACCGCCATGGCCTGGACGGGGCTCGACACGGTGCGCGTCGTGCTGCCGGCGAACGGCGTCGCGGTCACGGTGACCCAGGAGAATGCCTTCGGGAACCTGGGCGCCCACGGCCGGGGCGTCACGGTGAACGGCGTCGTGGACATCACGCTGAACGGCCTGCCCGACCGGAGCCGCAACGCCGGGGTCCACTTCCGCAGGAACAACTCCATCCCCCTGACCACAACGCTCACGGAGATCGTGCCGCCCGGCCCGGTCACCGGGTTCACCGCCGTGCCGCACAAGGACATCATCATGCTCGGCTGGACGAATCCGGGGGGCGACTTCAGCTACGTCCGGATCATGCGCCGCAACGACCGGTTCCCCGCCTCCCCGACGGACGGGACCATGGTGGTGAACGGAAACGGCACCTCGCACTACGACGGCGTCTTCCCCGCCTCCACCCCGTGCTACTACACCGCCTTTACCTTTGACGGCAACGGCAACCACGACGCGGGCACGCAGGCCTTCGCGTCCACCTGGTCCGACATTACCGCGCCGCCCAACGCAACCGGGCTGACGGCGGTGCCCGGCGACGGCGCGGTGCTCGTGTTCTGGACCAATCCGGAGTCTCCCGACTTCGCCGGGGTGGTCATCGTGCGCAAGGAGGGCTCCGCGCCCTTCTCCAACACCGACGGCGCCGCGGCCTACCAGGGAACGGGCGCCTCCTTCCTCGACACGGGCCTGGCAAACGGCACAACATACTACTACCGCGCCTTCACCTACGACCTGATGCCCAACTACGCCAGCGGCACCGGGGCTGTGTCCGCCATCCCCGAAGCCACCGGCGACACCACGCCCCCCGGGGACGTCTCGGGGTTCGACGCGGCGCTCGCCGGGGCGGCCGCCCCCTACGTGCAGCTCTCGTGGACCAACCCCGTAGACGCGGACTTCGCGGGCGTCGTGATCCGCCGAAGCACCGACGGCTACCCGGCCACCCCGACCGACGGCGACGCGGTCTACAGCGGGGCCGAAAGCCCCCAAAACGACCCCAACCCGCTCACGCAGGGAAACACCTATTACTACACCTGCTTCGCGTACGACACGTCGCAGAACCATTCCGCGGGCGTGACGGCGGACGTGCCCTACCCCGTGGTCAAATAACGGCGGGGCCTACTCGCGCAACAGCACGTCGCAGGCGAGGCGGGCTTTGGTGAGGAGGCGGCGGAAGAGGGTGTTGCCGCGCGCGAGGGCGCGCAGGCGCAGGATGGCCTTGCGCTCGAGGCGGTAGCGGTCGAGTTTGGGCGGGGTGGGCGCGGGCACGCCGTCCCCCGCCTCGAGCAGGGGTTTCCACAGGCCCGCCAACGGATAACCGAGGGTCTCCAGGTCCGCCGGGTCGAGGGAGGCGATGATGCCCTCCATGAGCCGCCGCTTGGCCGGGTCGTGGACCAGTTCGGCCACCCATTTCTTCACCGACGCCGTGGTGGGCCGGGTGTGCTGTTTCACGCCGATGGGGTCGCCGAGGCCCTTGCCGCGCGCGGGGCCGTCGTCGCCCGCCTTGCCGTACTCGATGGCCTCGGGCTCGTAGGGCACGCCGATGTGGGCGCAGATTTTCTCGAACCACGCCTCGGGGGCCTTCACGAGGTCCTCGTAGCGGACGTGGAAGCAGGGGGTCTTCTGCTGGCGCAGGAAGGCGGCCAGCGCGGGCACGTAGCGCTCCACGACGGGGTTGTAGGCGTGGGCCGCCGCGTAGTCGCCGTCGAAGAAGGAGTTGGCATAGGAAGAGAACATGGCGACCGGGTGGCGCGTCAGCACGATGTATTTCGCGTCCGGGAAGACCCGCTGCATGAACGGCAGGATGAGCCCGTAGGCGGGCGTCTTGTCGAGGCAGACCGTCTTTCCCGCGCCGTTGGCCGCCAGGTGCCGCCCGTAGAGCGTGTCGCAGTAGGCGCGGCAGGCGTCCCAGTAGTCCTGCTCCCCGCCGGGCAGCCCGGCGACGAAGAGCTTCTGCGACTCCGCGGCGAGCACGTGGTCGTAGGGGGCCTTGTCCACCTTGTCCCACACGCCGAGATGGGCGAGGGGCGTGAGCAGGTGGGGCTCCGGCCCGCCGAGGATCATGGAATGCGCCGACAGCATGCGCTCAAGCATGGTGGTGCCCGAGCGCGGCGCGCCGATGACGAACAGCATGGACGGTTTCATGGCGGTGTGCGGGTCTCCCGGCCTGGGGGCCATTTGCCGGGACATGATAGCACGCCCGGGGGCGGGCGGCGGTTCCTGCTTCATCGGACCGATCGGTCGGATCGGACCGATCGGTCGGATGGGTGGTCGGACCTGTCGGACCTGTCGGACCTGTCCGACCCGTCCGACCGACACACCGCCCTCCCCGCCGTGTCCGGCCTTGGCGCTGGGTTTCGGACGCGGCGGAAAGGGCCGCCGGTCACTGCCTGGCCGCCTGCCAGGGTTCCGGCTGAAGAATCAGGCGCGGACTTGTCGTGAAGTAGCTCCAGTCGCGCCAGCCCCGCGAGTAGTCCCACACGTTGCCGGAACTGGTGCTGTATTCCAGCAGGCAGCCGCCCCCGATGGGGACATACCGGAGCCGGTCGGTCAGGGTTGCCTGCCTGTACCAGGGGTCCTTGCGTTTCTTCTCGGGCATGACCTCCTTCAGGCTCTCGGGAAACCGCCCGGTCTGGGTCTGGTGGAGGCGCAGCGCGATGGCCGTCCGCGCCAGCACCGTCCTGGCGGCGATGTTCTGATACCCCGACCCCTGGAAGCGGAAACTGTCCATGTCCAGCATGATCCACTGCTGGTGGTCCGGGCTTAACGTCAGCCAGGACGGGGCCTCCACATCCAGCCGCTCCCAGTCCTCGGGGGTGCGGGTGAGGTGCGCCCATGCGTTCGCCTCGCCGGCCACGGCCAGCCGCTGCTGTGCCGCCAGGCCGGTCAGGGAGTACCACGGGGCGGCGCACCGCTCCATCAGGTCCGGGCGGTAGCCCTCCACGGGGTCTTGCACGACGAATCCGGGATCGCCATAATGGCTGTACCACCGGGGCCATTCATAGCACCTGTCCTCGTAGAGGAAACGGAACAGGCGTCCGGACCGGTGCGGCGCAGTGTAAGCCCTTTCCCAGGCGGCGTCCAGCCGGCTCAGGGTCTCCGAGTCCAGCACGTTCCCCGCCAGCAGTCGGTCCAGCAGGTCAAGCGCCATCCCAAAGAAGGAGGCTCTAAGTCTGGTCTGTCCCCAGGCGAAGTTTTCCGGATTCTGCCGGGCCAGCCCCAGCAGCCCCTCCAGCATGCGGGCCGCCCGCTGCGCGTCCCCCCGCTCGCAGGCGAGCAGCCCCTCCGCGGCGAAGAGCGTGGCGGCCAGTTGCTCGATGTGCGTCTCGAAGTGCCGCACCGGCCCATAGTAGCCCTCCTGGGGGGACGACCATTGTCCGGTGGCCTTGGGAAGCGTGGAGGCCGCCAGCAGCGTGTCCAGGACAGGCCCCAGACCGGCCATCGCGTTGCGAACCCACACCAGATTCTCCGGGGACAGGTCTTCCTTCCGGGGGTTGCCCTTGTCGAGAAGCAGGAGGTTGCAGACGTTGAACAAGGTGTCCTCCGTCACAGACCGGCCCCCTTCCCTCGGAAACTGGGTTTGCACCAGGGCGACGGCGGCGCGCACGGCCTCCCGGTAGCGCGGCGTGGCGTTCTCTTCGGCGGGCACCCGGGACGCCTCGGCCATCAGCGACTCCAGGCTTCTGCGCTCGCCGGAAACCCGGGGCAGATAGTCGTCCCGGTGGGCGTGATACCACGCCCCGGCCACCCACAGGACCGCCAAGACCCCCGCCAGCCCCAGGGGCGCGGGCAGGAAACGCCGCAGGAACTCCGCGGTGCCTTCCCCGCCCGCAGGGGACAGGGACCCCGCCGCGTCCTTCCCGGCGCCGTGACGCCAGCGGCGCCACTGGAGGGGGCCGGCGGCGAAGGGCAGCGCCGCCAGCCCGGCCAGACCCGCCATGAACAGGGCGTTGGCCAGCCAGGGGTTCACCGCCGTCTTCGTACTGCTCCAGAGACGCCAGTGCTGGTCGTCTGTGTCCAGGACGGACGCGCCGTTCAGGAGTTCCGCCACGTCCAGATAGTAGAACCCCGCGAGGGCCAGCGCCGCGGCCGCCGCCAGCCCGGCCACCCAGCGGTTAATCAGCCCGAGACGGAGCGCGGACCAGAACGTGCGCAGAAAGAGGAGGATCAGCAGCGTGCCGACCACGCACATGGTTATCAGCCAGACATTGTCCTCCTCCGCCCGCTCAAGAAGGCTGTACACCGCGAGCAGCGCGACGACGATGACGGGGCCGAAGAAGGCCGCGACTGCCTTCGCGGCCGCGTCGGGCGGCAGCGCGCGGAGAACCCACGCGGCCAGCACCAGCAGCCCGGCCGCCCGCAGGGCGCTCATGCCGAACTGGCTGTGAAACCCCGCCAGCGCCAGGGGCCAGGCCGCGGGATACAGGATCGTGGGCAGGGGCGGCACCATCCACATCACCAGCAGCGGCAGCCCCGCCGCGACGCAGAGGTCCCACAGCACCTGCCGCGACGCGACCAGGAGCCGCGCCCGGGCGCAGTCCGTGCTGGAGAAGGGCCGGACCAGTTGGAAGGTCATGCCCCCGGACCGGCCCAAATAGGCGTCGGCCACCTGCCAGTACAGGGCGAGCAGGAAGACGCAGCCCGCGGGGATCAGGACCAGCGGCAGGGCCACCTCCTGGAGGTAGACGCCCTCGACGTGGGTGATCAGTTTGCAGTACACCGCGCCCAGCGCCGCGAAGGCGAAGACCCATTTCCGGCCCTGATGGTAGCGCCGCCGCAGGAACCACGCCTGCGCGTCGAGGGGGTTCTCAAAGACGAGGGCCCCCTGCGCGCGGCGCAGGCGGTGCTGCGGCCGGAGGACGTCGCGGAAGCCGACCTTCTCCTCGTCGAGGCTGCGGCACCGGTGGAAGCGCACGGCCCGGATGGCCTGGAGCGCCAGAAGGCCCAGCACGGCGACCAGAATCCCGCAGAACTCCGGCGCGTCGAAATGCCCGCCCCGGATGCTCCGGTTCTCGAGGATCATGACCGCCACGGCCCCCAGGGGCACCACCCACGCGCCCCAGAGCCACACGTTGCGCCCGGCGGCGAACCAGGTGCCCGACTGGAAGCCCGTGTACCAGGCCAGCCCCAGGCACAGGTGGAACCCCTCGATCCCAAAGCGGTCGGGCGCCTCCATCAGCACGATGCGGAAGAGCAGCAGCGCGGCCCACAGGGCGGACAGCAGCAGCAGGCGGCTGCCCAGCACCAGCGCGGCCAGGGTCTCCGTGGGCAGGGGCAGGCGGAACAGCCGCAGGGGAAAGGCCATCCGCGCGTTGTCCGGATTGTGGCTGATGGACAGCAGCAGCGCCATGGCGACGAACACCAGGACGCGGTAGCCGTCGTAGATGGTGAGCACGTCGCGGAAACTGACGGACCCCAGCCGGTAATTGACCAGCAGCGCCAGCGCGCCCACGAGGCCCACGACGACCATGGTCACCGTGAAGGCCCCGTAACTTCGGAGCTGCTCCCACACCACCGCCGTCTGCGGCGGGATGCGGCGGGTTGCCATGACGCCCATGGTCAGACCCTCCCCGCGCGGGCGGCGTCCGCCCACGTTTCCGCGCCGCGGCGCCCGTGGACCCGCGCCACGAAAATCTCCTCCAGCGACGGCGAGCGCTGGCCCGTGATTTCGCCGCCCAGCGCGGCGGCCTGGGCGCGCACGGACTCCGGGTCGCCCTCGCAGACCAGCGTCCAGTCGCGGCCGAGGCCGTTCGCCTCGATCACCCCCGCCATCTCGGGCAGCTCGGTGCGGTTTTCCACAAAGCGGACGGTGAGGCGCGTGTGCGCCGCCTTCACCGTGTCCAGCGGGCCGTGGAGCACCACCCGCCCGTGGTGGATCATGGCGACCACGTCGGCCACCCGCTCAATCTCGTCCAGCAGGTGCGACGAGAACAGCACCGTGCGCCCCTCGCTCACCACGTCCCGCAGGATCGCCTCCAGGATGTCCTGCCGCACCGCCGGGTCCAGCCCCGACGACGGCTCGTCCAGCAGCAGCAGCTCGGGACGGTAGGCCAGCGCGGCCAGCAGCCCCGCCTTCGCCTTCTCGCCCCGGCTCAGCGTGCGGATCCGCGACGCCGGGTCCAGGCCGAACAGCTTGCGCAGGCGCTCCGCGTAGGCGTCGTCCCACGCCGGGTAGAAGGCCCGCGAGTAGCCGATCAGCTCGTCCACCCGCATCCACGGCGGCAGGTCGCGGTCCTCCGACAGATAGCCCAGCCGCGACAGCACCCCCACGGGGTCCTCCACCGGGTCGCGGCCGAACACCCGCACCGTCCCCGCCGCCGCCCGCATCAGGCCGAGCAGATGGCGGATCAGCGTGGTTTTGCCCGCGCCGTTCTCGCCCACCAGCCCGAAGACCACCCCCGGCGGCACGTCCAGACTGACGCCGTCCAGGGCGATTTTCTGCTTGAAGTGCCGGACCAGTCCCCGCACCTCGACCACCGGTCCCGTCGTGTTTTCAGGCGTTGTCGTCATGGTGACCTTCCTTTCGTCCCCGCAGCGCCTCCGAGCGCGCGCGCATCAGTTCGACCACTTCTTCCAGCGTGAAATTAAGATGGTCCGCCTCCACCAGCAGGCCGTCCACCCGGTCCGAAAGCAGGCGCAGCCGTTCCCGGTGCGCCAGGGGCGAGCCCCCCTCCGCCACATAGGTCCCCGCGCCGATCCGCGTGGTGACCACCCCCGCCGACTCCAGCTCCCGGTAGGCGCGCGCAACCGTGTTCGGGTTGATCAGCAGTTGCGCGGCCAGCACCCTCACCGGGGGGAGTTCCTCATGGGGCCGCAGCTGGCCCGTGGCGACCAGCCGCTTGATCTGGTTGACGATCTGCACGTAGATCGGCGTGCCGTCCTTTGGAGCGATGTGCAGGATCATAAGTTTTTCTCCGGCGCCAAGATTGTACTAAGACTTTACTACAATCTCGGTCGGTTGTCAAGTCCCTTTTTTTGGGGCTGGGGAATTATGGGAATCATGGCGGGGAGGGGAGGGAAGACAAGGCCGGCGGGACGCCGGCGCTACGGGGAAGACCGGCGGGTCGTGGCACCGTAGCGCCGGCGTCCCGCCGGCCTTGTCTTTGGTTTTGCCCTCGTTCCCACCTTTTGCCAGGAAACGAGGGAAAAAAAGATTGCCGCGCCGGCCGGGGCGTTGGCGGGAACGAGATTGCCGCGCTTCGCTGCTAATGAAGTGGACGTATTCTTCCGCGCTCCAAGCCGCTGGTTTTTCTCTGCCAAACGTGGAAATGGCCGAAAGCGAAAGTCTTGGGCATCCCGGAGGGATGCAGGACATTAGCCGGTGGGTGAGCGCAGCGATACCACCGGACAGCAGCCCCCCCATTTCTTCAAGAACCCCGGCAGGGGTTCAGGACGCGTCGGTTCCCGCTGGCCCCGGAGTCCCGCACCCCTGCCGGGGTGCCAGAAAGGAAGA